>JAGRBZ010000492.1 GCA_020433805.1 Anaerolineae bacterium | reverse complement strand
CAACGTTCAGCCGGGTGATAGTTTGAGAGCCGTAACCAAAGATACAGGTGGTCGGTACGGTTGCCTTTTGACTCAGGCTCTGATGGAATTCATAGCCGGCTTGCAAACGAGCCTGTTCCTCCGGAGGCAGCCACGACCGGTCTGCAAATAAATCAAGCGGTTGACCGTGCTGGTCAAAAAGAAATGCCCTGGCCGCCTGGCATCGCATAGGTTATGGCTGGATCGGACGCGGCCCCGACCATATGGCCGGACTGCTGGGTATACTCGGCCCTAACGCCGATTTTTACGGAACCTATCAGGCCAACGCCCGCCGTTGGTCTCACTTCTTTCAAGAAACAATGCCCTACGTCAATCAGGCCATTGTCAATCCTCCAATTGATCGGCATAGACCGCCCGATCAGGTCGATGATGTTTACATTCATGTGATCAAAGAAACTGACGCCGGTCTGATTGTGAGTGGGGAAAAATGTGACCGCCAATTCAGCCCTAACCCAATATGCCTTTGTGGGCATTTCTAATTGTCGCTAATGGGTATTTCTAATTGTCGTTTGACACCGGTTTGCCATTACCTTTCTGCTGCCGATGGACACGCCGGGTCTTAAGATTGTTTGCCAGCCCTCCTACGAGATGACGGCCAGCATTATGGGCACGCCCTTCGATTATCCGCTGTCCAGTCGGCTCGATGAAAATGATGCCATCCTCATTTTTGACAAGGTGAATGTCTTGCGCTCGCCTCGGGTAGATGTTTTGGCTGAATTATTGGCCTACTGTTTGGCTCAACCGGAAAAGGAAAAATCCCTTTTTGACAGTGGCTAAATCTTCCCACTATGTTATCCTTGAGTTAAATTCAGAAACAGACACTGGGTTCAGTACGCTGTTTATCAGCCTCGATCGCGCTGTTTATCAAATCAAAACCGCCCCAAGACATATGGGGCGGTTCTTTTTTCATCGCAACAAAAAAGGCTCAAAAGCCACCCATCGGATTCGAACCGATGGCCTGCTCATTACGAGTTATCAGGTCATTGTTACCACTATTTTGTTAGAGTCGTCTGTTTCGACAAAATTGTCCAGAAAATAGGACAAAACTGTCCCAAAGATCGGACAGACAAGCAGGACCAGTTTTGCTATATTAGGGTTGCTCAACCAATGCGATGAAAATTCCATCACCCACACCCATCGTATCATCGAAATCCCGACTATCTAACGAAAATAACCAGCTGACTTTGGCTATCGCCAAAAAACCAACAGCAAATGGCATCACTAAAAATCCTCTAAAGCAGAACTAATTTAAAGGGCAAATAACTATGAGCCGAAATAATACCTCCTCAATGTATGATGGCGGTTCGCTACCTACTTTAGCAAACACACCACAAACGCTTAGCGAGGCTTTGCGGCAAACAGCCAACAAGACGGCCGGGCAGAACAATATTATCTATATCCGGGCCGATGGATCTACCCAGCCAAGCTCTTACATCGCGTTGCTGACCGAGGCGGAACGGATTTTGGCCGGGTTACGGCGGCACGGTCTGGAGCCGGGAACGCAGGTGGTGTTACAACTGGAAGCCAACGACAACATCCTGCCGGCCTTCTGGGGCTGTATTCTGGGTGGGTTTATTCCTTTGATTGCGGCTGTACCCTTGACCTATGCGATGCCCAGTCGTGCTTTGGAGCAGCTTGTCGGCCTCTGGCGACACTTGGAACAGCCACTTATTCTGACTAGTGAGCACGTGGCTGAAACACGGGATCTGCCTACCTTGCAACAGCAGCTTGGTCTCACGTCAGAGGGTGTGGCTCACATCGAAGATTTACGAAAAAACGAGCCTGACCAGAGCCACCATACCTCCCAAGCGGATGATATCGCCTTTTTCAGCACGACATCGGGTAGTACCGGCGTACCTAAATGTATCGTACTGAGCCATCGCAATCTTCTCAATCGGGCGGTGGGGGTTAACACGGTGCAAGCCAGTTCGGAGCAAAATATCGTCCTCAATTGGCTGCCCTTTGACCACATCGGAGCGATTTCCGACCATCATCTGCGGTTTGTGACATTGGGAAGCACCTTGATTTATGCACCCAAGGAGTATGTCCTTAGTCGGCCCCTGACCTGGTTAGATTTGCTGAGCCAACATCAGGTCACCCACAGTTGGGCACCCAACTTTTTCTACAGCCTGGTTCTCAACGCCCTTGACGAGGGCGTTGAGACGCCCGTGTGGGATTTATCCTCGGTTGAGGTTTTGCTAACAGCGGGCGAGGCTGTCTCGGCTGAGGTGGTGGAGGCTTTTCTAACCCGTTTAGCACCATCGGGTCTGAAGAGAACGGCACTGTGTCCGGCCTTTGGGATGGCCGAAATGGGGTCGGGGGTGACCTATTTTCAACCGACCACTGCCCGACCGTTTGGCTTCCAGACGGTGCAGCGGTCCACTGCCGGCGACGGCGACTATGGCTCGCTTGAGCCGGCCTCGCCGGATGACCCGGACAGTATCACCTTCACCAGTCTGGGACCACCAATTCCGGGCGTATCGCTGCGGCTTGTCGATGAGCACAACCGGCCCGTCTCGACCGGAGCCGTCGGGCGCTTGCAGGTCAAAGGGGAAGCGGTTTCAAAGGGTTATTACAACAATCAAGCGGCGACCGACCGGGTATTTTTGGCCGACGGCTGGTTCGATACCGAGGATTTGGCCTTTATGGTTGAGGGCGAATTGTACATCACCGGCCGCGTCAAAGAGAGCATTATTATCAATGGCGTTAACTTTTACAGCAGCGAAATCGAACAGGTAGCCACGGCGGTCGAGGGGGTTGAAGCCTCGTACACCGCCGCCTGTGCCGTGCGCAAAGTCGGCAGCACCACCGAACAGTTAGCCCTTTTCTTTCATCCGACCAACTTTACCCAGGCCACAGAGGCTCACCTAAAAACCTTGATTGGCCAAATTCGCAAGGCCGTATCGAGCCAAGTGGGGGTGACGCCGACCTACGTGCTACCCCTGGACAAAGCAGCTATCCCCAAAACCAGCATCGGTAAAATTCAGCGGACCAAACTGAGCCAGCAATTCGAAGCGGGCGCGTTTGATGAGCTGATCCACCACTTTAGCCGCCATCCCCGGCCTACTTCGCCAAACGCATCAGGCGCATCCCGCACTGCGATTGAACAACAGCTCGTTCACATCTGGCAATCGAGCCTGGAGCTTGATCAGGTTAGTCTGCACGACAACTTTTTTGAGTTGGGCGGGGACTCGGTCCGGCTGATCCAAATCCACGCCCGGTTGCAAGAGCAGTTTGAGACCGACCTGACTCTGGTCGATCTGTTTGAATATTCCACCATCCACGCCCTGGCCGGGCGTTTGGAGCAAGCCCCGTCCCCTAACCAAGCCACTCCACAGCGACGCCGGTCACCCACCAGCCAGGCCGATATCGCCGTCATCGGCCTGGCCTGCCGCTTTCCCGGAGCGGATACGCCGGAGAAGTTCTGGCAGAACCTGCGGGATGGGGTCGAGTCGATCACCACCTTCTCTGATGAAGAATTGCTGGCCGCCGGCGTCGAGCCGGCCTTGCTGCACAATCCCGACTATGTGAAAGCCAATCCGACTATCCCCGATATTGACCGTTTTGATGCCAAGCTGTTCGGCTATGCCCCGGCTGAGGCCTCCCTGATGGACCCCCAACAGCGCCTGATGCTAGAGTGCGCCTGGGAAACCTTGGAGGCGGCCGGTTACAACCCGTTCACCTATGCCGGGGCGATTGGTATGTTTGCCGGTGCTGTCTGGAATACCTATCAACTCAACAACCTCTATCCCGCTCGCCATCAACTTGGTTCCAACGGTGGGATGCAAATCGTCACGCCCGACTCGCTGACCGGCTTTCAGATGATGGTCGCCAACGACAAGGACTATCTTACGACCAAAGTCTCGTACAAGCTCAATCTGACCGGGCCGAGCGTCAATGTGCAAACCGCCTGTTCGACCAGTTTGGTGGCCATTCATATAGCCGGGCAGAGCCTACGGCTGGGCGAGTGTGATATGGCCCTGGCCGGTGGGATTTCTATCCAGGTGCCGCAGACTATCGGCTATCTCTACCAGGACGGCCTGATGGTCTCGCCCGATGGCCATTGCCGCGCCTTTGACGCCAACGCCCAAGGCACCATTTTCGGCAGCGGGGTGGGGCTGGTACTCCTCAAGCGGCTGGATGATGCCTTGGCAGATGGCGATACCGTCTATGCGGTGGTCAAAGGCTCGGCCATGAACAACGATGGCGGCGAGAAGGTGGGCTACTTTGCCCCCAAGGGCAACAGTCAGGCCGAGGTGGCGGCTGAAGCTCTGACTATGGCCGACTTCAGCGCCGAGACCATCAGCTATGTCGAAGCCCACGGCACCGGCACCATCCTGGGTGACCCAATTGAAGTGAGCGGCTTGAGCCAGGCCTTTCGGCGCACGACCGACAAGCAGAGCTACTGCGCCATTGGCTCGGTCAAGACCAACATCGGCCATATGCAAATCGCATCGGGCATTGCCGGTTTTATCAAGACAGTCCTGGCTCTGCACCACAAACAGCTACCGCCCAGCCTGCACTTTGCAGCGCCTAATCCGCAGATCGATTTTGCAAACTCGCCGTTTTACGTCAACACGACTTTGCAAGAATGGACCACCAAAGACGATCTGCCCCGTCGAGCCGGGGTCAACTCGCTGGGGGTTGGCGGCACCAATGTTCACGTTATCCTGGAAGAAGCGCCGCCGACTGCGCCTGTTCAGCCCCAACCAGACGCCCCGTCCATCATCATCCTCTCGGCCCAGAGCGAACCCCAGCTACAGAGCTATGCCAAGAAGCTCCTCGATTTTGTCGAAAGCCAGCCCACCGTTGCTCTGTCCGATATGGCCTACACCTTGCAGGTAGGACGCGTGGCGATGAATACTCGGCTGGCTATGGTGGTCACTGACCTCAGCAGCTTGCGCGAAAAGCTGAGCGCCTATCTATCAGGTGAGGCGACAGAAAGCTGGGGGTATCAGGGCGAAGGAGAACGGCATAACTTCTTCAAGGATGACGATGATGCCCGGCACCTGATCAGCCTCTGGCTTAGTAAAGGCAAGCTGGAAAAGTTGGCTGAGGTCTGGGTCGATGGCGTCGAGATTGATTGGACGTTGCTGTACGGTCAGCAAAAGCCCAAGCGGGTCAGCCTACCCACCTATCCCTTCGCCCGAGAAAGCTATTGGCTGCCTAACAATGAAGAATTGAGAATGAATAATGAAGAATTATCACTTCACAATCCACAGTTTACAATTGCTGCGCTGCACCCATTGGTTCACAAGAACATTTCCGACTTGGAAGAGCAACGCTTTAGTACTGTCTTCAGGGGGTCGGAGTTCTTTCTGACTGACCATCGCATCCGAGGCGAGAAAATCCTGCCGGGGGTGGCCTATCTGGAGATGGCCCGCGCTGCCGGAGCGCTGGCCCTCAGAGGCAAAGCGGTCACCCAGATCAAGGATGTAGTCTGGCTTAGACCGTTGGTCGTCGGCGATGCGCCGGTCGAGACCCAAGTAGGACTGTATGCGGAGGAAAATGAGGCGATTGCCTTTGAAATCAGCAGTAGGGGCGAGGTACACAGCCAGGGCAAGTTGGTTGTGGGACAAGCCGGGGCCTTGAAACCGCTAGACCTCGGCGCAATCCAGGCCCGCTGTCACTCAATGATTGAGAGCGACGACTGCTACCGCCGCTTTGAGGCCCAGGATCTGGCCTATGGCCCGGCCTTCCAAGTGATAGAGAAACTCATCTACAACGAGCGAGAAGCCCTGGCCCGACTGCGGCTGCCGACCAGGCTGGAGACAGCCGAGTATGGCCTACATCCCAGTATGCTGGATGCGGCCTTGCAAGCGACGCTGTGCC
>JAGRBZ010000491.1 GCA_020433805.1 Anaerolineae bacterium | reverse complement strand
CAAAACAGCAAAAAATGTTCAAATACGTCTGGAACGTTCAGCAACTGCAATCGTCGTTTTGATCAAAGATGACGGCCAAGGGTTTGATGTCGCCAAGATTATGGGCGATCAATCCTCTGGCAACGGCATCGGCTTGCTGGGTATGCAGGAGCGGATCAAGTTACTGAGGGGAAGTTTTCATGTCGACTCACAGCCGGGGCAGGGAACCTGCCTGTCGATTTCTATTCCGTGGAATAGCGATTGATAACTCGTGGAGTAGGCAGTAAGTGACCCGACCTGACAGGTTTTGTTCAAAATTTTACGATAAAGGGTGCTTTTGAACGAAAATTTACCGTCAAAAGAACGCATTTATCGAAAACCTGTCAGGTCTTCGTACTCACATGAGAATTGCTGCCTGCCCAATACCCCATTGTTCAAAAAGACCCTGCCGTTGGTGGGGTCTTCTTTATCATGAGGAGAAGAAGACAGTGAAGTCTCGAAATGTATCGATAATCATCCTGCTTTTGCTGGTTCTGCTTGCGGTTGGCTGTAGTAGCGCTCAAGGATCAACGGCCACTATCGAATCGGCAGAAATCGATCAGGAAGCAACCGCTAGTGCTGCACCCAATTATATTAGCCAAGCCGCCAGACCTTATCAAGGGGCAGTTATTAGAGGAATCAGCGAAAACACCCCGGCATCGACCTACATCAAAGATAAGCTGGTTCCTCTCTTTGAAGAAGAAACAGGCATCACCGTTGAAATGGAGGTCACTCCCTATGATAGAATGTTTGAGTTGACCATTCAAGAGTTAAGGCAGGGGACCGGAGGTTATGATTTCATTTACGTTGAGCAGGATTTTTTTTATAGCTATTTATCAAAAGGCTATTTAGTTAATTTATCTGAAGTTATGCGGGAAAAGCCAGAGTTAATTTTGCCCGATTTTGATCCGGTCGACTTTACCTCATTTATCAACGAATTTAGAGACCCCGCCACCCGCGATCTGTACGGTGTCCCTATCGAAGCCTTTCTCAAAATGTACCTTTATCGCAAAGATCTCTTTGATGACCCGGCTATTCAAGCCGCCTTTGCTGCTGAATATAATTACCCGTTAGCCCCTGCCGTTACCGTTGAGCAATATCGCGATAACGCAGAGTTTTTTACCCGTTACGGCCAAGAAAACAATAGAGAATTATGGGGAACCACGGTTCAAGCGGCTGTCGATCATTCAGGTTCTTTCTATGAATTTTTCGAAACGATAGCCCCGCCCTTTGGCATCTATAATTGGGGCATTAACGTCAACAATTACAAAGCCACCGTGGCCAATGGCGGCCAGTTAGATAGCCCTCTAGCCAAAGAAGCCCTTGCCTTTTGGGTCGATTTACTCCAATACGCGCCGCCGGAGTCGACCCATAGCGCCTGGAACGAAGTAGCCGAAACCTTTGCCGCCGGACGGGCCGCCCAGGGCTGGGTTTACGGCGAAAACACCGCCTGGATAGCCACCGACTCCGATCGCTCGGAGGTGGTTGGTAAAGTGGGTGTGGCCCTGCCGCCCGTATCGTCAGGCGTTATAGAGGATGTATTGATTGGCAAAGGCTATTTGGGCTATTATGATGGGGGCGCTTTTGGCATCGCCCACGCCTCTAAAAATGCAGAGGCAACCTTATTGTGGCTGCAATTTCTGGGGCGACCGGATATACAGCCGGACTGGGCGGTTACAAGCAGCCGGGTTGTTCATCTATCGACATTTGATAATACGTTGGTGCGCAGCCAGGATAAAAAACTCAACGGCTATTTTACGTTAATGAAAGAACAGGGGCGGCTCTTTGCCGGCGCGCCTCCCTTTCCTTTTCATATTGAAATTCGAGATACCATCGCGCCCTATATTCATAAAGCCATTACCGGAGACCTTACCCCGGACGAGGCGCTTGATCAGGCCGCCATTGCCGTCGATAAAGAGCTTGTTCGTTTAGGATACGGTCAGTAGAATGGAATGAACAGTTATGTAGCCTGGGGGCAGTATCATGTCGTCGATACCAAAATCTGCTTTTGCCAATCAAATAGCCGCTAACCGATACGGCACGCCAAGCGTGTTGAGTCGACTGCCGGGGATGAGGCGCTTCAACAACCTCAACATCGGCATGAAACTTAACATTGGCTTTGGTATTTTGGTGTTACTCACCTTGCTGGTGGTAGGCTTAATTTTTGTCGCCAGTCGACAAGCCACGCAAAACATCAACATTACCGAAGATGTGCACGTTCCGGCAGCGCTGGCTTCGGCCCGGGCGCAATCGAGCCTGCTTAAGATGCAGGCCGCTGTACGCGGTTATTTGGTATTAAGCGATCTTAAGAGCATCGACGATTATAATAAAGCCAAAGAAATCTTTGAAACGAATTTGGGCCAATTGGAACGACTTTCCATAGAATGGTCTGATGCTCAAGATATTGATCGCCTTGATGAATTGAAATCGACGTTTGAAGCCTGGTCGCCCATTTCTGAAAGACTGTTTGAACTGCACGATAATACCGAAGAGAATCGACCGGCCCTGCGGCTGGAGCGTTTAGAATTTTATCCCCTCAATCAAAACATTCTTCAACAGCTCGATCAACTCATTGAACTGCAAGAGCAGCGAGATCTCTCGATTAAAAACCGAGAGCTGTTGGCCACCATTGTCGATTTAAGGACGTCGTTTGAGGCTATGGCCACTAATCTTCACGCCTATGCTACGTCCGGCGATTTAACCTTTAAGTATGGATATGCCTCCAACTTAAATGCCAATCGCTTGGCCTGGGAAAATTTAGAAGCCAATAAATCGCTGTTAACGGATGAACAGCAAAGCTTGTTTGAAGATGCAACCCAAACCCGCAAAGAACTGTTAATGCTGCCGCTCGATATTTTCAAGATTGTTGAGAGCGAACGGGACTATGAAGATTTATATCTTTCGAAGACCGAGGCCGAGCCGCAAGCCGAGCAAATGTTGGCCTTGCTCGATGAAATGACCACCGAACAACAGGCCCGGCTGCGGGCCGATTTGAACAAAGGACGGCAGAGTTTGGCCGGGGTGCGGATGCAAACCATCGTCAGTGGCGTATTGGCCCTGGTGTTGGGCGTGGGTATGGCCCTTCTTTTTAAGGAAAATATCGCCGGTCCCGTTCATCGTTTAATTACTACGGCGGAAGAGATTGCCGCCGGTGATTTTGCCTCGCAGGCCGAGGTCGAATCGCGCGACGAAATTGGTCGGTTAGCAACTACCATTAACATTATGACCGCCCGGCTGCGCAATACCATCGACAGTTTAGCCAAACAAACGCAGCAGCTTGAAACCATCGTTGAGATTAGCCAACGCTTAACCAGTAAATTGGACGTGAACGAATTAGCCAGAGACGTGGTCATGCGCATCAAACAAGGGTTCGATTATAACCACACCTATGTTTACCTGCTTGATCATCAGCAAAAAGAGCTTACTGTCGCTCAGGCGTCCGAGCGTGAGGAAGCGAAGGCAAAGTCACCGGCCAATCGCATCTTTTTATACGATGACGTTAGCCCGGTTGCCCAGGCGGCCCGCACGGGCGAAATCGTACTCATAAAAAACGAACAGGAGAGCCAAGAGCCGCTGTCGGCCTCTCTGCCGCCCAATACCCAATCTGAGATGGTGGTGCCGATTATCGCCGAGGAGCGGGTTGTGGGTGTCTTGGATGTGCAGGATGACAATCTAAACGGTTTGGATCGGGAAGATGCCAAGCTGATGCGCACGCTGGCCAACCAGATTGCCATTGCCTTAACCAACGCCAATCTCTTCGAGCAAACACAAAAGGCGCTGGCCGAAATGGAAAAGTTGTATTCTATCAGCCAGGGCATGATGTCGGCCAAAAACCTATCGGAGTTGATCGCTGCCGTTGTAGAAGGGGCCAACATCCCGATTATCAATAGAGCGGTATTGAACGTTTTTGAATACAACAAGTATGGTCAGATTGAAACGATGGAAGTGATTGCCAACTGGTACAGCGGCCAGGGAACCGAGCCTAGCCCGCCTAAAACACGTTACGCGCTGGCTGTCATTAGAACGCTTAACCTCTTTCTCTCTCGCGACCCACTCTTTTTCAGCGATGCGCAGCAGGACCAACGCACCGACGAGGTAACGATGGATATTGTCCAGCGCTTGAATATTCGCGCGATGGTTGTTTTGCCCTTGTGGACTCAAGATCGACAAATAGGAGTCTTGCTGCTGCAAGGGGATGTACCCTACACCTTTAGACCGCGTGATATACGCGCCTACTTTTCATTGCTGGGACAGCTAACCGTTGCCATAGAAAACCAGCGTCTGCTTGAACAGGCGCAACAGCGGGCCATAGAATTGGCAAAGGCCAAAGAAGCCGCAGAAATTGCCAACCGGGCCAAAAGCGAATTTTTAGCCAGTATGAGCCACGAACTTCGCACGCCTTTGAACGGTATTTTGGGCTATTCTCAAATTCTCAATCGCGATGGCCGTCTCAATGAAAATCAAAAAAATGCCGTAAAAACGATTCAAAACAGTGGCGATCACCTGCTCACGCTCATCAACGATGTCTTAGACTTGGCTAAAATAGAGGCCCGCAAGTTAGAACTCCATCGCACCGATTTTCAACTCTCCCGATTTCTGGAAGGCATTGTGGGCATGTTCAATTTGCGCACCCAACAAAAAGAGGGCGTAACCTTCATCTACGAAGAATCAACCCCCTTACCTTCCATCGTGCATGGCGATGAAAAGCGACTGCGGCAGATTTTGATTAATCTCCTCAGTAACGCCATAAAATTCACCGATGGTGGTCGGGTTATCTTTCGGGTTGGTATTATCAATGATCGTCACACGTCCGCCGAAACGTCCTCTCTATCCCCTGCGACGCTTATGCGTAACAACAGGCATATGAAGCGACACAAAATTCGCTTTGAAATTATCGATACCGGTATCGGCATGACTACCGAACAACTCGAAAGAGTATTCTTACCCTTCGAGCAAGTGGGCGATTCGCACCGTCGCGCCGAAGGTACCGGACTGGGGCTGACCATTACCAAGGATTTAGTTGAAGCGATGCAGGGTGATTTGAAGGTTGAAAGTGCGTTAGGCCAAGGCAGCCAATTTCGTCTGGAACTCACGTTGCCAATGCTATGGTCTACGTCCCTACCCCCTGCCGAATCGCTCACACAAAACATTGCGGGGTATTTGGGACCGCAGCGCAAAGTACTGGTAATCGATGATAATCCGGCTAATCGTTCTGTATTAAGCACTGCCTTGATGCCCTTAGGTTTTGCGCTGATTGAGGCTGAAGATGGCCGGCAGGGCATCGAGCAAGCACGAGAGACTCGCCCTGACGTCATTGTGGTCGATCTTGTCATGCCGGATATGAGCGGCATTGAGGTTATCCGCGCGTTGAGAGCGATACGCCCTCCACAAAAATCGGTCATTATCGCTGCATCGGCCAGCACCGTTGCGATCGATAAGCTGCAAAACACCGACGCCGATGTTAATGCCATTTTATACAAACCCATCGAACACAACAAACTGTTCGATTTACTGGCAGAACACTGTGGTTTGGTGTGGCTCTACGAAGATACCCTCAAAGACAACCATCAGCAGGAATTAGGGCTTGACGAGGATGTGATTCCCCCGCCGCCGGAGGAAATTGCTATCTTGTTCGATTTGGCGATGAAAGGCGAAATTCGTGGCCTCCAGCGCCGAACTGATCATATTGAGCAGCTTGATGACAGGTATAAACCATTTACCCAAAAGCTGCGCCAATTTATTGATGCCTATGATGAAGATAAAATTTTGATGTTGATTAACGCCGTTCGGAAATAGGTTAGTGTCTCTAAGTTTTCGCCATAATTTGAACCTTTGTTTATTGCGTAGTGCGTAATGCGTA
>JAGRBZ010000490.1 GCA_020433805.1 Anaerolineae bacterium | reverse complement strand
AGATCGTGCGATGAATTTACCCCACCGGCCCAGCAGCTTGGGCCGCACGTCGCGTCGTTGGGGATGCGCTTCTACACCGGCCAGATGTTCCCGGAAGAATATCGTAATCAAATTTTCATCGCCGAGCACGGTTCCTGGAACCGCAGCGTGCCGATTGGCTATCGGCTAACGGTGGTGCGGCTGGAAGGCAGTGAGGCGGTGAGCTATGATGTTTTTGCCGAGGGTTGGCTGCAAGACAACGGTCAACCGTTAGGCCGCCCGGTTGATATTCAGCAAATGCCGGACGGTTCGCTGCTGGTTTCGGATGACTCGGCGGGGGCGATTTATCGGATTTGGTATGATGGTAGGGGGTAGGGGGTAGGGAGTAGGGAGTAGGGGGAACGCTGTTACTTCCTGCTCCTTCCCTGTTTGCTTTCCACGTGATTAGCCTTAAGTTGGGTCTTGTATCTCGGCCCAGCATTCCCGCCTGTTATTCATGGGTTTTGTTCCTCGACGCGCCCGCCCTACTTTTCAATCGGATGGGCCAAAAATCAACCTCAGTTTCTTGTCATTTTGGGTGTTTTTTAGGTACAATATAAGTATCTATCACTTTCAATCAGACTGCCTGATTTCGCACTTCCCCGGTTAACTTAATCGTCTATATTCACCATATTAACTCATCCTAATTTTCGCTCAATTTGACATTAGCAATCAAACCGTCTCTCACGATTGGTTTGTCATTTCCAAAATATGAATTTTTGTCCCTGTCGCTCTATCCAAATTGATTTGTGCGTAGTTTCAATTTACTAAACACAAAATTCTGACTCATTAAATTGCCAATCTTCAACGAGTAAATTCTATGGATTATTCAAAACGTCGATATTACCAAGCCCTATTTGAGAATGCTTGTCACAAGAAAAAGATGAATGCATTTCAAGATTTCTTCAATGATATTATGGAAACTCGTTATCCGGGGGATTTTATTCGTGTTCGACCGTGGGGAAGATATGGTGACCGCAAGAATGATGGTTTTTTGAAATCAAAAGGTACATTATTTCAGGTATATGCTCCCAAAAATTTGGAATCAAAGAAGGCTGCTCAAAAAATCTCCGAAGATTTTGAAGGGGCTTTGAAACATTGGAATGACGATTTGAAGCAGTGGGTCTTTGTACACAATGATCACGATGGGCTTGGCCCTGAAGGAACAGCACAAGTGCTATATCTTGAAAAGACATATCCTCAAGTTGATATAGAGATTTGGAGTCCTCAAATTCTACAAAATGAACTGTTTGCTTTGGACGAAAAAGATATAGCCTTTCTGCTGCAAGTTCCGACTCTTACTTTTAAGGAAATGATGCAAGTTGGTTACCAGGATTTGAAGGTTGTAATCGAGGATATTGCCCACAAAATACCACCCACACAGCAAGAGATAAAACCTGTCCCAAGTGATAAAGTTCAGATCAATCAACTTTCAGATGATGTTAAAAGCCGTCTAAATTTAGGTGCACAAGGTTCTCCGCTTGTTGGAGATTTTTTTGAAAAATGGACAGATCCGGAGCTTGGAGATAAAATAGCGGAGGCCTTCAGACAAGAATATTCTCATCTCAAATCACAAAACCTTGCTCCAGATGATATATTCTGGGCATTACTTATTTTTGCCGGCGGTACCCATCGAGGGCCTAGCGTCAGACACGAGTCGGCGGTCTTAGCAGTTCTATCTTATTTCTTCGAACGTTGTGATATTTTTGAACCATCTCCAGGTTTGAACAAATGATTTTACCCACGAAGCATTTATCAACAGAAAAATCTCTCCTATGGATTGGTGCAGAAATTCTTGAACTGCTTGATGAACCAAAAACAGTTTCACGGCTGTGGAATGATATAAAACCACAAACAAATAACCATCAAAATATACCTAAATTAACTTATGAATGGTTCGTATTAGCCCTTGATTTTTTATATGCTACAAATGCTATTCAGCTAAGTAGCGGACGAATTGCCAAGTTACAGTCATGATTTATCGTATTTACAGCGATCTACCTACATTTAAAAATCTAGAACTTCATGCAGGGTTGAATATCCTTCTCTCTACAAAAAGTCCAGATGCAACTGATCAACATACTCGTAATAGAGCGGGTAAAAGCAGTTTGATTGAGATAATTCATTTGCTTACCGGCGCAGATGTGCATAAAGACTCCTTGTTTAAGGTGGGAGAGTTAGTTCTTCAATCGTTTGGAATGGAATTTGATTTGGGTGGAGAACGAGTCACTGTGGAGCGATCCGGATTTAATCCCAATGATATAAAGATTATAGAACCGATACCTACTCATTTACCGCTACAGCCTAAATTTAATTCAGATTTAGGTGTTTCGACTTTTACCAACACGCAGTGGAAAAATGTCCTTGGTAATTTGATATTCAACCTGCCGCTAAACTCGAAAAAACAGCTTGGTATCTATGCACCGACGTTTCGCTCATTATTTGCGTACTTTGTTCGTAGAGAAAAGTCAAATGCCTTCATTTCTGCATTTTCACAGTCTAACGAGCAAAAACTTTGGGACCAACAGGTAGCAATTTCCTACTTAATAGGCTTGGATTGGACAATCCCTCAACAGTGGCAAAATGTTCGTGATAAAGAAAATGCATTGATACAACTTAGGCGTGCGGCTAAAAAAGGATCATTAGGAAGAGTTATCAGTACAACCGCTAAACTTCGGACAGAATTGGCAGTTGCTGAAAAAAAAGTTCAAAGACTTAAAGATAATTTGGAAAGTTTTCAAGTGTTGCCTGAATATCGAGAATTGGAACAAGAAGCCTCACGTATTGTCCGTCAACAAAGTAGACTTTCAAATGACGATGTGATTGATAATCAACTTATGGATGAACTAACACAAGCCATTGGCGGGGAAACAGAACCCGCTTTAGATAAACTGGAACGACTTTACACAGAAGTGGGTATTGTTTTGCCGGATGCAGTCATTCGCCGTTTTGAGGATGTTCAAGAATTTCATAAATCTGTTGTCCAGAATCGACGCTCATATCTTCAGGGAGAAATTGACAGTGCAAGAAAACGACTTGAAGACCGAGAGCAAGAAAGGCAGCTTCTTAGTTCCCGCCATACCGAAATTATGGAAATACTGAACTCACACGGAGCCTTAGACCAATACAATCAATTGAATTCAGAATTGTCGCGGCTTGAAGGTGAAGCGGAAACAATACGACAACAATTTGCTTTAGCGGAGCGGCTCGAATCACAGAAGGCTGAGTTAGATGCTGAACGGAGTCAACTCTTATTACGACTTCAACAAGATTATAAAGAGCAGAACGAGCTTTTAACAGAAGCGATTGTAACCTTTGAAGAAATATCTGCTGCATTATATGAAAAACCGGGAAGTTTAACGATTGCACCATCCCGTAATGGCCCTAAATTTGACATCAATATACAAGGCGCAAGTAGTACGGGCATAAGTAGTATGCAGATATTCTGTTTCGATATGATGCTCATGCAAATGAGTAAAAAAAGCAATCTAAACCCTAACTTTCTGGTACACGACAGCCGAATATTTGATGGAGTTGATGGTCGTCAGGTAATAAAAGCATTAGAGATTGGGGCAGAGTTATCGAAAAAACACGGTTTTCAATATATTGTTACTATGAATTCAGACGATCTTTCGGAAGAAATATCTTCCGGTTTTTCAGTAGATGATTATATCTTACCTATCGAACTAACAGATGCCACAGAAGATGGTGGATTGTTCGGTATCCGGTTTTAATATGATGCAAGTAGGCTTTTCATCTCCGAAAAAATAATCTAGAGAGTCTTTACATAGCAAGAAGCCGATTAAATGTCTTTACGTCAACAGTGGAAAGGTTATTACCATAACCTAATGGGTATTAACGGCAACTCTTACGTTGGCGTTTTTTGTTGCGTTGTTGCAAAGGTGTATAGGTCTATTCTTCGCCTTAGCCTTTTTATACATTGCTAACGCATCTCCTCTTTACCTCCTTTTCTTCCCCTTCATAATCCCCGCGTCTCCTTTAAAGGATTACGCTAAGAAACCAGGGTTTTGATCTCTCATTGATAACGTTTTGGAGCAAAAGACGTTTCCTTTTAACGCTAAAAACCCTGGTTTCTAAAAAACTCCCGCGCCCCCCAATAAAGTGACTATCGGGCAAGGAAAATAAAGTACTTTCGTACCATGATTTTAAGTACCTTTGGCTCTATTATGTTTACATAGTATATGATATCCTAGATGCAAGGTTTAGTTGTGCGTTTTTGTGGGTGTAGGGCGCTAGCTATCAGCGTTCAGCTTTATTATTATTTTGACCAAATTGTACGTTACAGCGTCGGTGTGATGATTTAGGGTTTTTCTTTGTGATACAGGCTGACGGCTGAACGCTGATAGCAAAACGCTTTTTTTTCTTCGGTTGGTTTTTCTTCGGTGGTGGTTTCTCTTCTGATGTGTGCTTGCTCGCCCGGTGGCATATGTTGCATTAAAACGCGGGCAAAATCTCTTTTCGCGGTAGGTATTCCTTTATTTTGATAACTTAATTTCACAGTTGAAGGGGAAGTTTATTTTTGGAGCCACTTTTTGGCTGGGGGGATGGCTTGGACAAGCGTCGGAAGGCTATATTTTTTTTCGGAAGGGCATGGTTACAAAAATTTTTTAAGTTTTCCAATTTTGACTCAACTCTTCAAACAAAAAATCAACTTTTCAAACGAAGGCATGACATAGTTCTACAAAAAATGAACTTTTCCAAATTTTGACTCACATCTTCAAATAAAAAATCAACTTTTCAAACGAAAGTATCACATAGTTCTACAAAGAACGAACTCTTCAAACAAAAAATCAACTTTTCAAACAAAAGTATCACGTAGTTCTACAAAGAATGAAGTTTTCCAATAAAAAATGAACTTTTCAAACGAAAGTATCACGTAGTCGAATAAAGTAACGTCATGTTCAGATTTTTGAAGACATATTCACGTTTTTGAAGACATATTCACATTGAGGCAGAACATCTTCATGCGAATTGAGTTTATGGTCGGTTTCTTTTTTCTTATATTTTTATTTTTGAAGGCAGCGACGCAATTTTTTTGGTCATGTAAAAATTTTTAGGGGCAGCGTCGACGAAAATGGCTTCATGTTTTTCGGCGGTGGAAGAGCGGCGGAAAATATGACAGCACCTACGCTTTTTTTGAGACTTGGATCAGTAATTGAACTATGTTTACAACTGAAAATCGGTAAAAGTATAAATTTTTTCAAAAGGAGTATAAACAATTATGGCCGGTGGTTTTACGCAGGAACAAAAAACAACGATAGGTGAAACGGAGCGACTATTGCATGAGGCACGGTATAATCCTTATTTTGCCGAAAAAATGCGGGAACGGGGGTACGATGAAGAAAGCTGGGCACATGGAGAGTCGCTGTTAGAGGTGGCTAAGTCAGCCGGTCGGGCAAAAGAGCAGGCTGACTCGGCAAAATTGAAGGCGAGTAACAGTTGTGAGCGGCAGCGAGAGCAAATTTGGCTACAGAGTAGTGCGTTAGCACGGACATGTACTTTATTGTTTCAGGGGCGAGCGGATTGGTTGAATGCATTGGGCTTGCACGGGGCGCGTAAGGGTGATGACGGCACCAGCCGAATTTCCAAACCGCGCAAGACAGCCAAGCTGGATATTGTCGTGGCCTGGCAGCGGAATTTGTTTGAGGTGGCCCAGAACCAGCCGAAGATTGCGTCGATGTTGGCTAAGAATGGGTTTCCAGGGGAAACGTTGGCGCAGGGAGCGTCCGGGGTGGAGGCGTTGGTTCATACCAACAATATGCAGGAGCAGGCCAAGGCAGCGGCGGTACAGCACCGAAAAGAGCGGGATGCAGCGTTTAAGATTTTGGTGCAATGGCTGC
>JAGRBZ010000489.1 GCA_020433805.1 Anaerolineae bacterium | reverse complement strand
CCTATGGGCGTGGCGATCCTCATCATCGTAATAGCTCAAATCGTTGGTGCTGCCGGATGGGGTGAATTCTTTCCCTGGTCGATACCGGCCCTCTATGCCGGTATCAACGAAGCGCAAAGCCTCACCTTGAGCTTCATCAACTGCGCTATTGTTGGGGCCACCGGTTTGATTGGCGTGTTCGCCACGTTGATTTGGTGGGCGTTTGCCGACCAAAATCGATAGAGCTTGCGCAACTGCCGAAAACCCTTCCCCGTTCGAAATGTGACCTTTCCCGCTCAAAATAGCCCCTTCCCCACCTAAAATGACCCCCTCCCCGTTCGAAATGTGACCTTCCCCATTCAAAATGCCCCCTTCCCCGTTCGAAATGTGACCTTTCCCCACCTAAAACGGCCCCTTTCTCGCTCAAAATAGCCCCTTCCCCACCTAAAATGACCCCTTTCCCGCCTGCCGAACGACCTGTTCCATCTGCCGAGACCCCTTTACCGACCGCCGAATGACCTTCTCCGTCTAAAGTCTGAGATGCTCTCCGCCGTTTTTCGGATGAGACGCATGGGAAAGCACGGTATACTGGTCTTACTATCATCTTGCGCACTGCGCAACAAAATCAAATAAGGATAACGCATGACGCAGTCGAGATTGACGGCAAATGGGGTTTTGTGGCGCAGCACAGCTAACGGCAGCAAAAAGGAGCAGCAATGTTGGTTTTAGATCTGGTCGACATCAAGTTAGAACATAGTATCGGTACCATTACGCTTAACCACCAAAGTAAGCTCAACTGCATTGGCGAGGAGTTGGTCAATGAGTTGATCGTAGCGTTTGATGAACTGGAGAGCGTTGAGGCCCAAGTTGTTGTATTGCGGGCCAAACCCGGCGTTAAGGTTTGGTCCGCCGGGCATGACATTAGCGAACTACCGGACGGACGGCGCGATCCGTTAGGCTACCACGACTCGCTGGAAAAGCTACTGCGGCGCGTGCAAGATTTTCCTGCGCCGGTTATCGCGATGGTAGAGGGTACGGTCTGGGGTGGAGCCTGCGACCTGTGCATCTCGTGCGATATCGTTATCTGCGCCGATGACACAACGTTTGCCATTACGCCGGCCAAGTTAGGTCTGCCGTACAATGCTTCGGGCTTGGTCCACTTCATCAACGTGGTGGGGCCGCAGAAAGCCAAAGAGATGTTTTTTACAGCTAGACCTATCTTATCACGCGAGGCACTCAACTCGCGCATGGTTAACCACGTGGTTACCCGTGAGGAGTTGGAAACGTTCACCTACCGGATAGCCGGGACCATCACCGAAAACGCGCCGCTGGCCGTTCGGGCGCTCAAGAGGCAGTTTCGCCACTTGTTAGGCGGCCAGATGCTGTCGTCGGAAACATTTGAGAGTATTCAGGGCATGCGCCGCGAAGTGTACGACAGTCAAGATTATCGAGAAGGGATTCAAGCATTTAAGGAAAAACGGAAGCCTGACTTTGAGGGGCGCTGATAAGACTCCATAATCGAAATTCGATAAGTAGACAGAATTTACAAAATTAATAAGATTTTTGTATATCGACCGCTATGGCAGACAGACGCGCACTGTAGTTCCCTTGCCTGGTTCGCTTTCCACCTCAAAGCGGCCACCTAGCTTTTCGATACGCTCACGCATCGAGCGCAGTCCTAAATGGCCGGCGAAGGTTTGGTGGGGGTCGAAGCCTTGACCATCATCATCAATTTCAAGGGTTAGGCCCTCGCCATTCCGCAGCGATAGTGTGATACGCTCGGCTTTGGCATGCTTAACCACGTTGTGGGTCGCTTCTTGAGCGATACGGTACAGCGCTTCTTTGCAAGGCAGAGGCACTTCCGGCTCAGGGTCAAAACGGGTTTCGACCTGCAATTTATGGCGTACCCGTAGGGCTTCGGCCTGTTTGCTTAAGGCCCCCACCAAACCTTCCGACTCCAAAATCTCGGGACGCAGTTCGAAGATTAAGGCTCGCATTTCCGTTAGCCCGGCCTCGGCCAGGTTCATGATGTAGTCCAGTGGTTCGACCAGTTTGGTTGGGTCGCGATCGAGCAGCATCCGGGCTGTGCGCGTACCCAGGGCGATACCGTACAGCGCTTGAGAGACTGAGTCGTGCAGTTCGCGGGCCAGATGGCGACGCTCTTCCAACGAGGCCAATGTCTGGGCCTGCTCGTACAAGCGAGCGTTCTCGATAGCGATAGCAGCCTGGTTAGCAAACGCCAGGGCCAACTCCACGTGCCGGGCCGTGTAAAAATTGGGCCGACAGTGACCCAATTCCAGCATGCCAATCGCCCGGTCTTTGAGCAGCAGCGGCACCGCCAGCCAGGAACCAATCTTGGTGACAGGGCCACCCGTTATCGTGCGTAGCGACTGCGCTGCGGGCGTATCGGCTTGGGTATCGGGCACCAGGATAGGCTGCTGCTGCCGGATGATATCGGCGATTAAGGGCGCATCTAATGCTACATGCGTAAGCGCAGAGCCGGTTTCCTGCGGCCCCACGTAGAGCAGCACATCGAGATAGGCATCATCGACCAAATCAAATAGCCCGGCGCTGTCATAAGCAACCACTAAACGCAGTTGCTCAACAATACGGCCCAATAGCGTCTTGAGGTCAAGTGTGGCGGTTAAATCACGCGAAACACGCAGCAGGGTTTCCAACTCTTGGGTTCGTCGGGTAACACGCTTTTCTAGTAGTTCGCGGGCCTGAACCAATTCGCTCAACTGGGCCTCTACCGTTTGGGCCAGGCGGGCTTGTCGTATGGCGATGACATAAGCCAATACCGAGCCTAATACAACCACCACCAACCCAACAATTTGCAGCGCCCATACCGAACGCTGCACCACCGCAAATTGGCCGCGCTCTTCGGCAATTAAACTATCTTCAAACCAGCGGTGAACCAGCCACCACAGCAGCAGTAAAACACCCATTGTTATCAGGGTACTGGCGAGACCTCGCCGACGGGGGCTGATTGTTGCTTCAATGTTGCGGTTTTCTTGGTCAGTCACAGTCGAATTATCCACGTCCGACAGGCACTTAACACGATACCAGACCTATCTTGACCGCGTGAAGGGCTGCCTGGGTGCGGCTAAGCACCCCTAATTTGTTCAAAATGGCACTGACGTGCGTTTTGACGGTTTTCTCACCGATACCCAACTCATGGGCAATTTCCTTGTTTGACAATCCTTTACCAATCAACCGCAGTACGTCGGTTTCGCGCTCGGTTAAATTCTCGGGCGTATCGGGCAGCTTTACTTCACGCACCAGGCGGGCGGCGGCTTCGGGTGAAAGTTGAACCTGCCCGGCGGCAGCAGCATGGATGGCCTGGCATAAGGCATCGGCTTTGGTATCTTTAAGCAGATAGCCGACTGCCCCGGCTTTGACCGCTCCCACCACCGAGGCATCTTCCAGAACGCTGGTCAGGGCGATAATTTCGATGTCCGGTTGATCGCGGCGCATTTGCTTGATAGCGGTGATACCATCCATTTTAGGCATCAGCAAATCCATTAATACCACATCGGGCTGAAGCTCTTGCGCCAGGGCTAACGCCTCCTCGCCGTTTTCGGCCTCGCCAACAATCTCAATAGCGTCATCCAAACTTAAGAACATGGTCAACCCTTGTCGAACAACGCTGTGGTCATCCACAATCATAACCCGAATGCTCATTGTCTTCTCCTCATCTAACCTAATTACGCTTTAGACATTATCGTAGCAAAAACCAGGTGACAGTCACTTAACGGGCTATTTATTGAGCCTCTACGCGGAAGAACGCCCTATTTATGACCCAAAAAGTGACTGTCACCTTAGTCCCGATAAAGTCTTTTATCTCCGACCAAAGTCTGAGGTAAACCCAAGCCCTTTGCCGGATGTATACTCATCGCTTAAGTGCTATGCTTTAAAAAGTCTGAGGTAAACCCAAGCCCTTTGCCGGATGTAGGCTCATCGCTTAAGTGCCATGCTTTAAATAGAAAGCAGGCACAACAACTTTTATTTTACCTTATAAATTTCCAGTTGGAAATCACCTAAGAGGGCGGGTTGATCCGTGCGGAAAGGGGAGGCTAGGCATGATAAAGATTCTTCTCATCGATGATGAACCAAACGTCATTCAGGGATGGCGAATGCGGCTGGCCTTGGAAGATGATCTGGCGGTCATTGGTGAAGCCGGCGACCCGGACGCAGCACCGGTGATGGCCCAAGCCACCCAGCCAGATGTAATTCTGCTCGATCTGATGCTCACCGGACGCAATGGTGCCGACCTGATTCCTCAGTTGGTTAAGGCAGCTCCCGGCTGTCGGGTTATTGTTGTCTCTATTTACGACAACGTCGGCAGTCGCTATTTGGCCTTACAGGCCGGTGCATCGGCTTTTGTAGCCAAACAAGAATCGCCCGAAATGCTATTGACGGCTATTCGGGAAGTTATGGAATAAAACGTACACGTTGAGGTAATCTTATGGATGACAACACACTTTTTGAAGAAATCGCCACCGCCGGCTATCTACTGCTCGATCAACCCCATCCGAACAGTCCCGGCGGGTTGAGGTTGCTTATTGCTTTGCGCGAGACACCCACAGAAGCGCATTACGATCCCGAACGCATCGATCTGTATCGGGCCGAACCGGATGGGCGCGTGCTCCTGAATCATCTCAAGTTAAAAACGATCACGAATGGTTCATGGCCGCTTTGTGCCGGACCGGTTGTACTGCGCGATCGAACCGACAAGCGGGTTTATTTCTTCACCTACGGCGGTTCGCTCGATATTTATTCGAACAACGGTATGGCCGTATGTGAATTGCGCTCGACCGCGCCGATTGTAACGATGTCAAGCGACTCAGAGAGCGTTGCCGAGCAGCTTGCCGTTGAAACCGAAGCGCTGCTGGCGCGAATACACGCGGCTTGGGGGCGCGATGACGACGGCTATTACCATCGGCTGGTTGAAACCGACCCCCTGGCCTTATATGGGGCCTCGATTGTTTATATTTCAAAAACCTATGAGCAAAGTCCGGCTTTGCGCCACTGCTTTCATCCATTTTACGAAATGCTGACTCAAGAACATGCATGGCTGCATACGTTAGGTCGATCGGACGTTTTATCCACACAGTTGGATAGCCTGTTGACGCCGGCCAATTCGCAAACACAGTCGTTACAGATATAAGTATGGCGCTTTTGGAACTCAGGGGGTTGACAAGGTTGTAAAACGAAAAACGTAACACGACATTCTTTTTTTACACATCACGTTTTACATTTTATAGCGCCAACCCCACGAAATCCCGTTGAGCCATATAAAGCGTTAACGCTGCCACCGCAAGCACGCATTACATCCATTCATCGTCACAATCAAATCATCATTGCTCACGGCCAAACCCGCTTTCAATCGGGTGACCGGGTAGTGATTATTACACGCCAAGGCACGGCCGATGACGGTCGCCAGGCTATAGTTGGACATCGTTAGTAACTTAATAAGGACGGAGATACCTACATGCTAAGAAACTATATCAATCCGGCAGAACGCCAACAGGCCGGAGGACAACTCCCTCGTTTGATGGTGGAAGGGCTGTTATTAGGCGGCACCGGATTGGGGGTTTTGGCACTTATCTTTGAAATTGCGGCCGATGCCTTTAGTGTGGCTGCGTACCAAACCCTGCTGGCTATCCACGGCGCGGGGGGCTACCACCATATTGCTATCATAGCTTTCATTGTATTGTCGGTTCTCTTGTTTTTTGGAATTGTACCGGCCTACAAAGCAGGCGCTTATTTACGCCCCAACGCCGGGGGCAGCGGGCCGCTGGTAGAAGCTATCGGCCCACCTTGGATGCGGTGGCTATCGTGGGTTGGAACCAGCTTGTTTTTTCTCGATGCTATTTTGACGATTATCATCAGTTCGATTTCCGCA
>JAGRBZ010000048.1 GCA_020433805.1 Anaerolineae bacterium | reverse complement strand
GTCAGCATTTTTGCTCTCTTTTCTTCTCTTATTTGCTGACCATTTTATTCTTTTTTTCTTATTTCCGATATTGTCTATTATATAACTTACGCAGTTCGAGACCCTAAAGGTTTTTCGGAGTCATTTATCAAAGCAAAATTCTAAGACAATTGAGCTTGTATGTTGTCTTAAAGTCGACTTGTAAAACCTTCAGGGTCTCATTTTTTTCAAGTGCGTAACTCCTGAATTAATAGGCCTTCAACATTTCCTCTTATCTGACTAATTGGTATAATTATCAGGTGCGCAATCTTTAAAGCGCCTGACCGCTTGCAGACCACGCATTCTACCGAATGCCATTTTGATTAGGATCTTACACAAAGGTTTAACGTATGGATCTCCTCACGTTCATCTTGTTTATTATCGGATTTGGGTTACTCATTTCCGGAGCTGAATTCCTGGTACGGGGAGCATCGAGCTTGGCGATAGCCATTGGCATTTCGCCCTTGGTGGTAGGCTTAACCGTTGTGGCCTTTGGTACCAGTGCGCCTGAGCTAGCGGTAACGATTCAATCGACCTATGCCGGACAGGCTGATTTAGCAGTTGGAAATGTAGTGGGCAGTAACATTGCCAACATTCTATTGGTGTTGGGTTTGGCAGCTATGTATGGCGCTTTGCGGGTCGACAAACAGCTTTTGCGGCTGGAACTGCCGCTTATGGTTGTTTTGTCGGGCTTATTATGGCTGATGGGACTTGACGGTAGAATTAGCCATGTTGATGGTGTTATTCTTTTTGCCGGTGCTATCACCTACACCACGTTTGTTATCCGCAAAAGCCGCAAGCAAGTAAAGGCCGATAAAGCCGCCGCCGCACAAGAGTCAGACATCCAAATTACTCCAGTCAAAGGCCCAAATCATTTTATTAAGCAAATTGGACTTATCCTACTAGGTCTTATTATGCTCGTTTTCGGATCGCGCTGGTTGATTGACGGAGCGGTAGCTGTAGCAAGAATGCTGGGTGTAAGCGAGTTGGTCATTGGGCTAACGATTATCGCCGTAGGTACATCGCTACCGGAAATTGCGACCTCAATTATTGCCAGTATCCAGAAAAAGGGTGATCTTGCCGTAGGCAATGCTGTCGGCAGTAATATATTTAATATTTTGGTAGTCTTAGGATTGGGCAGTGCGGTTTCTCCGTCGGGGATCGTTGTTTCACCGCTGGCCATTCGAAGCGATATTCCTATTATGATTGCTGTGGCCATTATCTGTATTCCCATATTTTATACCAATTATAAAATCGAGCGCTGGGAGGGTGCCATTCTAACCCTCTATTATGCGGCTTATACGGCCTACCTATTTCTTAGTGCGACAGCGAATCCGGCTCTTGATCCTTTTATGTCGATTATGACTACGCTTGTTCTACCCATTACGGGGGTAATCATCTTAGGCACGGCTATTCGTTATTATATTCAGACCAGAAATTCTTCTCCTTTGCTTAGTAATACCGCACCACCAAGCCAAAATTAGCCCCTATATGTAATCCTGCTACAATGCGTTGACACACTACAGCAACGGTGGCATAATAAACCACTGTGCATTTATTCACGAAGCATTTCAAATGGCGACAGACTTAATACCAACTACATCTACTGCAACGCATGGGTTCGGTAGCTACCTGCGAAAAGTGGCGGCCATTATCGGCAAGGACGTTGCAACCGAACTCCGCACAAAAGAAATGATCAGCGCCATGTTTGTTTTTTCCCTGCTGATCATTTTTATTTTCAACTTTGCTTTTGATTTGCGGGCCGAAAATATGCAGACACTTGCGCCTGGCGTATTGTGGGTGGCTATTGCCTTTGCCGGCATGCTGGGCCTGAGCAGAAGCTTTGTTCTGGAACGCGATCGGGGCGTGCTCGACGGCCTTTTGCTGGCTCCGGTTGATCGAAGCGCGATTTATCTGGGGAAAATGATCGGGAATGTATTGTTTATCAGCCTGGTCGAGATCATCATTCTACCGTTCTTTATCATTTTATTCAACCAACCGCTAGGAACTTTACCATTTTTGGCCGGAGTTGTTTTTTTAGGCAGCCTGGCATTTGCCAGTGTCGGGACTCTTTTTTCCGCAATGGCCGTCCATACCAGAGCGCGTGATGTATTACTGCCGATTATGCTCTTTCCGGTTATCATCCCCGCTATGTTGGCAGCCGTTCGCCTAACGGCTGCGATTTTGGATAATATTCCTTTCGACGAAGTAAGCCAGTGGTTGGCTCTTTTGGTGGCCTTCGATGTTATTTTTATCGCGGCCTCGTTTATGTTGTTTGAATTTGTAGTTGAGGAATAAAGGGTTTTTTTATGGCGACAAAAGCTATGCTTTCACAACAAGAAAAATCAACAGCGGCTTCAACCAGCGCCTTTAGTTGGGGGGCAATCTTGACGGTTATCAGCGGCATATTTATGCTGGCGGCGCTTTACATGGCTTTGGTCTGGGCACCCGACGCTCTAAACCTCACTGCACCCGCTGAGCGGTATGCCCAACGCATTTTCTATTTCCACGTGAGTTCAGCCTGGCTGGGCTTCTTAGCCTTTATTGTCGCCGCGGTCGTATCGATTTTGTACCTGGTCACTCGTAAAGACATATGGGATATGTGGGCTTTGGCGTCGATTGAAATTGGCCTGGCTTTTTTCACGATGGTCATCATCAGCGGTTCGCTTTGGGCCAAACCCACCTGGAATGTGTGGTGGACCTGGGATCCGCGCCTAACCATATCGACAATCTGCTGGCTGCTCTATATAGGCTACATAATGCTGCGCGGTGCTATCGACAACCCGGATCGACGCGCTCGCTTTGGCGCGGTGTATGCTCTGCTGGCTTCCTTCTCCGTACCGCTCAACTGGATGGCTATTCGCTGGTGGCGCACCATCCATCCGGCGGTCGTTGCCCCCGGCAACAATGCCGATGAATCGATGGGTAGCTTTGGCATGTCGGCTAATATTCAAACCACTTTAATCTTTTGTGTGGTCGCTTTTACTATCTTTTACATCACACTTATGTATCACCGCATTAAGCTAGAGCAGTTGCAGCGGCGGGTTGATAGCCTTAAGCAACGCCTTTTGTATCGTTAAAAACTTCACTTATTGAGTTATTTCTCAGGAAAGCTGATTATGGGAGACACAATTTATCTGGCCGCCGCATATGGAGTTTTCTGGCTGGTCTCATTCGTTTTAATTTATAGTATTGCCAATCGCCAACGCCATCTTCAAAAAGACATTGCGATGTTAGAGCAGTTAGCCCAAGAAGAAACGTCTTCAGAGTAGACACCTAGTACTGCTACGAGATTTTGACATAAGCCCGAGAAAGAAACCAGGGTTTTCGGTTAATACGATCAATTTCGTGTCTAAAAAGGCTCACTCAAGAGCATATTTTCACTTCTAAAGTCAAAACCCTGGTTTCTCAGACCGACAGAGTAGACACCTAGGCCAACCACGGCTACAATATTCCTGTCAAAAACCTTATCACCCGTAAGATTTTTGTTAGATTTGCGCTGTAGATTGGTTATTGAAGATTCAACGATTACGATCTAACTTCATAATCGCATCTTCATCTACGTAACACGACTTATAAGTTACGCAGTTGGAAGAAATCAGACCCTAAAGGTTTTACAAGTCGGCTTTAGGACAACATACAAGCTCAATTGTCTTTAGAATTTTGCTTGATAAATGACTTCGGAAACCTTTAGGGTCTCGAACTGCGTAAACCCTAACTACTATCAAGCCCTTTTTTTGAAGCCCGAACTTACAAGGAGTTACTCTAAAGATGGGATTCGAAAATATTACTATCTTCGCCGCCTTTTTGGCGGGGCTACTGTCATTTATATCTCCGTGTGTACTGCCCTTAATACCCGTTTATCTAGGCTACCTGTCAGGCTCAACCCTCTCCGGAGATGAACCGCCGCCGCGAAAAGAAGTTTTCACACACGCTCTTATGTTTGTGGCCGGCTTTACCTTTATCTTTGTTGTTGTCTTTGGAGCACCGGCCG
This sequence comes from Anaerolineae bacterium, assembly GCA_020433805.1. Taxonomy (GTDB): domain Bacteria; phylum Chloroflexota; class Anaerolineae; order 4572-78; family J111; genus JAGRBY01. Next base: position 28,246 of record JAGRBZ010000048.1, on the reverse strand, counting down.
GCTTTTTAGGCGGCACACTGGGAGCACTCACTGATTATCTCGTTTGGATTGGGGGCTTGCTGCTCATTGTCTTCGGACTGCATATTATGCATGTCATCAATATCCCCATTTTTAATATGCAAAAGAAATTGGAATACGGTCAAGGACAAGCGCCCAGTTATGCCCGGAGTGGTATTATCGGCATGACGTTTGCAGCGGGCTGGACACCCTGTATTGGACCGCTGTTAGGGGCCATATTAACGCTGGCAATTCAGGGCCAAAACGTCCTCCTATCGATGTTTTACTTGTTTGTTTATTCGATGGGGTTGGCTATTCCATTTTTGGTAACCGCCTGGATGCTCACCGCTGCCACCAGCCGATTGAAAAGGCTCAACCAATATTTACCCGTAATCGAGCGTGTAAGCGGTGCGTTTATTATTGTTGTAGGTGTTCTGCTGATAACCGGCTATTTTACTATCCTCAACACTTTCTTCAACGGCATCGCGCCGGCGTGGTTACTCGAACTCAGTTAAAGCTACTATCGGCACTGGGTCCGTATAATAGAAAAAACTTTTAGGCCACGAATTACACGAATTAACACAAATGAAATAATAAAATTAGTGAAAATCCGTGTAATTCGTGGCTGATTTCACCCGTCATCTATGGATCCCATCTTGTGGACCCAGTGCCCTACTATCAATCAAATTTACAAATTTAAGGCCGAAGCATAGTGACAGCTTCGGTCTTTTGTGTATAATGTGGGGTATGAAACAAGTGAGGTTTTATACCAAGCTCAACTGTCCGGCCTGTGATGAAGCATACAACATGCTTGTTACCGTGGCATTGGATATCCCCCTAGAAATTGATGTCCTTGATATCACCCATCCCCACAATGGTTTGGAAGCGGTTTACGCAAAACGTATCCCGGTGATTGTGGCACCTGACCGCAACCAAGAATTAACTTGGCCGTTCTCCATTGAAGATATAAAATTTTACCTTAGCCACTAAAGAAAACAGCAGGGTATCGACGAGGAAAGATAATGAGACGCATCATCCGCGAAGTCGCGTTTCAACTAGTTCGACAAGATCTGGCACACTTTTTGGAAGAACACGAAGATGAATTAATCCACATTTTTCGAGAAGAAATTCAAAAAATGGATGATGATATCCACGAAGAAGGCTTGTTTATCGATATCAAAATGGTTCCCTTAGGAGAAACGGTTCTTAAGGCCTCACTGAGAGCTATTCGGCGTTTTCTGGTTGAAAAAGCGCCTGAGACATTAGAGAATTAGAGCGTGTTTACTTAAATTTAATTTGACGACCGATAAGCTCTATGTTATAATCCTCTACTGTTGTGCACGCTTAATATCTGCCGAGGTAGCTCAGTTGGTAGAGCATTTGACTGAAAATCAAAGTGCTCCCCAAGGGTCACCATGGCTCAAATAGTTTGATTAAACCTAAAAGCTTTTTCTTTTTTGGCCGTTTCCCGGCCACTTACAAAGCCCTACCGGGACTCGGTGGGTTTTTTTATTTGTGCTGACGCAACCCTGTAGCTCATAGGATAGAGCAGCGGCTTCCAGAACCTTTTTTGAAACAGAGGCAGGTAATCACCTTCTTATTTTTGTCGTAAATAAACGTTTTAACTCTTGATATTTGGAGCAACAACCTTAGTAGCTTAATGAAGGAGGCGCCGATGCCCAACCCAACATATCTTTCTATTGATGAAGCGGCCCGCAGATATGGGGTGAAAGAAAAAGTATTGACCCAACTCATTGCGGATGGTATCTTACAGACACGCACAGCGCCCTCAGGAGAATTAGTTGTAGTGGCTGATCAAAACGGTAATAATAGTCAGAAACCCCAGACCAAAGAGGAAATTATTGCCGCTAAATTTGCTCATTTGCGGGGACATCCAATTAGCGCTTCAGAAGCTAGCCGAAAGTACAGTAAGGAATATAAAATACCGATGTCGCATGCCTTGTTTAGCCGCTGGGCCAATTTGGGTTATATTACAATACTTGAACGAGGATATCGGTTACAATTAGACGAGGCCGAAGCAGCATATTGTGCTGAAGTATTTGCCCAAAAATACGAAGAGTATGATGGACAAATGCGAGGAGTGAGTGTATTTGACGAGAATGGTGAACCATACCAACTCAAATACCCTGAAATAGCAGAAAGAAAGCGTGTTCAAAGACATCAATCTTAGCAGCAAAAATCTGCTCTACTTAGAAACCTTCACCCGGTATTAAACCGGGTTTTTCTTTTTAAATTCTGATCCCCACCAGAAGTACTTCGTAACCTCTTATGTTTTCCAAGTAAAGAAAGCTACATCTCTGACACAAACTCTTAGTAAGTGGATTGACAGTTAATAAGAGTTGTGTTATTATTCTTCAAACATCTATAAATGAACTTAGATGACCTTTATTTGGCAAAGAAAAAAACCTGTTTAGTTGAAATCCGGAGGCAGAAATGTCTCAACAAGCAAAACCACAAAAACAGTCCGAATATCATCCTGACGAACTCATCTTTATCCAGAGCCGGGCCGAAATCAACCTGACCATTGTCGACGAATATGCCGACATGATGGCGAACGGAACCGTCTTTGATCCCATCGAAGGGGTTCAGGATGACAACGGCATCATCTATATTTTTGATGGTTTCCATCGCGGTGAGGCAGCCAAACGAGTAGGTACGACCTTACTGGTCAACCTACAATCCGGCACGCGAACCGAAGCCGAGTGGCTGGCCTTGACCGCTAATCAAAAACACGGTTTGCGGCGGACCAACAAAGATAAACAGCACGTTGTTCGCCAGGCGCTGCGACACCCTTACGGCATCCGGTCGAGTAACCGGGAAATCGCCCGTCACTGCGGGGTGGATGACAAAACGGTTGGCCGCATTCGACAAGAATTGGAGACAACTGCGGAAGTTCCGCAGTTGAGCAAACGCGTGGTGCGGAAAGCCGATGGCCAAACTTATGAGATCGACACCACTAATATCGGCAGCAAGCCAACTCCCCAACAGGTTCAAGCGTCCCGAATGCCTAAACAAGTCGTGGTCGAGTCTCCGCATTCCAACCAAAACGGTCATAAGCCAGATGACACCTTAAGCTCTACCCGACCAGACCAATACCCTGAGTTCAACGCAGCGACCAGTCCGGACGCTGCTGAACAACCCAAATACCAGCTCAAACCCCAGGAGTTCGAATGCCCTCGCTGTGGCCAGGAGAAGATTGTAGGGGTCAACGGCAGCCGGCGCTGGTGTCTGAATTGCCTGGCCGAGTGGCCGACCGCAAATGCATTCCTGGCTGAGGTGAATGCGGACGATGAGCAGGACGTCGAGCAACCTAGCCGGCAGCAGCTGCAAAGCCGCTTCCAAAACATCCTGGCCCGATTGGATGAGCCGGAACTGGGAAAGGTCAAGACCTGGCTCGATACGCTGGAAGATGAGCTTGACCTGGCTGAAGCTAGTGTCGCTATAAATGAAGAAGTTACACCCATCAACACCATCCCGATGCTGGAGTATGCCTAATGAACCGCACTCACATTCGTCCCAGCTATCGCAATCATCAGGGCGACCCCGTTCGCTGGCTCCTGGCCGCCGTTGTCTACCGGGCCATTCGAGATTGCTCCCAGGGGTTGAGCATCTCTCCCCACGACCGGGCCAGCGCCGCCTGGTTCCTATCGGGTGAGGAAGGATTGGCCTGGCTGCGTGCCTTCGGCATCCCCGACCACAAAGCGCGGGCCTTTGTAAATGAAGTTAGTGGAGGCGCATAGCATGGACCGGCAAAAAGTTATCACCGACTGGTTATTGACCACGCAGGATACCATATATGCCCTGCAAACGTGGCTGGGCTTATTGGAAACCTGGCGTGAGGCCGGTCGGGCCGAGCCTGATGATTTTATGGATGCCTGCCAGCAGCTAAAAGACGCCGACCTGTGGCAGTGGGCCAGTCGAGCCGGCGGCCACGGTATAAAAGCCTTAGCTGGCGCCGATCGGGCGAGTGAATCGCTCCCGGATGAGGGGTATCCCCGATGAGCAATATCGGCCTGATCCCCCTGGAGGAATTTGTTTTCACTATGGTGAAAGATACGCAGGGCCGCATTCACCTACTGCACGGCGACCCAGCCGTTGGCCAACCCTTGAGTGAGAACGGCATACCGCTGTGTTACCACGCGGCGCTGTCGTTAGACAATGGTGCCCTGGTCCATCTTTGCACCAGCGACAATTTCGACTTCATTCCTTATTCTGAGGTCGAGAAACTGGCCATCGCCAGCCTGGTGGAGGGCTACTGTCACCTTTTCTTCGAAGCCGTGCCCCGGCTGGAACGAGCAGATGAAGGGTAGGGTGCAGGATGGCAGCCGGCGAGAAGATGGATCACGAACGCGACAAGGATGACCCGCTCTACTGGCAGATGCGGCAAGAAACTGACGAATTTTTACGCCGGCAGCGCTGGTGGTGGGCCCATTATCAAAACAGCACCTTGAAAAACAAGCGCCAGATCGAGTCGCAACAACTCTCACACCAAGCGGAGCAGGTGGTGGATGCGCTGATCCGGCAGATGGGCTACCGCACCCAGACGACCACCCACAAGTGTCCGTTTGATCTATGGGTGCAGGATGAAGCCGGCCGGGCGGTAAAGGTTGAGGTCAAGATAAGCAGATTTCACCGGCTCAAAAAGGGCGGCGGGCGCTACCAGTGTGACGTACGCCACCACGACCAGGCTGATTTGCTGGTTTTCATCGCCCGCAATGGTCAGGATTGGCCCTTTGTGATCCCGATGAACCATATCGAGCCGCGCCGCAACATCGCTATATGGTCGTTTCATCCGGAAGCGTATGGCGGCCAGTGGGCGCGGTATCTCGAAGCTTGGGAGCATTTACATCAAGCGATTGAAGCAGCGGCAGAACGCCCCTGGCAGCTTAGACTGCTCTAGCTGCCAGGGGCTAATTGTTTTGAAGGTGGCCTGCTGTTCTGATCCAACAGCAGGCCGGGCCGGGCGGGCAGACAACCTTCCCGGCCAATCCCATTATAAGCCAACAGAAAGGGGCAGACAATGCTAAGCACAACCAATGGAAAAATCGGTGTCCTATCCCCGCCGGTCATTAGCCCAGAGGTTCGACAGGCCGAGCTGGAGCGGACACTGCGCGACCTGCACCGCCGTTTTGGTGAGGGGGTCATCCGGCAACTGGGCGATACCGCCGACATCGGGGTAGAAGCCATCTCCACCGGCTACCCCACCCTCGATGCCGCTTTGGGGGTCGGTGGCCTGCCGCGAGGCCGAATCACCGACATCTATGGCCCGGAAAGCAGCGGCAAGACCACCCTCTGCCTGAAGGTCATCGCCGAAGGCCAGAATCAGGATGGGGTATGCGCTTTTATTGATATGGAACACGCCCTCGATCTGAGCTACGCCGCTCGTTGCGGGGTCAACCTGGCCAATCTCTACCTGGCCCAGCCCACCACCGGTGAAGAGGCGCTGGAGATTGCCGAAGCCCTGGTGCGGGCCGGGGCCTCGGTGGTGGTCATTGACTCGGCCGCCGGCCTGGTGCCCCGAGCCGAGCTTGAAGGCGAGATGGGTGACAACCACGCCGGTTTGCAGGCCCGGTTAATGAGCCAGGCCCTGCGTAAACTGGCCGGTCCGGTGCGAGCCAACGGCACGATCCTGATCTTTACGAACCAACTCCGGATGAAGGCCGGCGTACTTTTTGGCAGCGGAGAGACGCCCACCGGCGGGATGGCCCTCCGTTTTTACGCCTCGGTTCGACTGGAACTGCGCCGAATTCGGGCCGTCAAGGCAGGGGGTGAGATCATTGGCGCCCGGATCAAAGCCACGGTCAAAAAGAACAAGGTTGCTCCCCCCTACCGGAGCGCGGAATTCGATATGCGCTTTGGAGGCCCGTGATGGCAACGACCTTTGAAGCCACAACAATGGCCATCTATTTGAGTCTCAATGTGGAAGTAGTTGATGACCAGCGCGGCGCAGATTTTTTGGCCATCCCCCTCCTGTCGCTGGCCTGGCTGTTGGTCGTCGGGTGGTGGTGCCAGAGCCAGACGGCCAAGTTCCAACGTCGCTATGACGACTGGCTGGCAACCTGGCGATTAAGGTTGGTTCTCGTTAGCATCGGCTGGCGGGCGCTGGCCTGGGGCCTGGCCGGCTGAGGCCTACTGCCCTACTCCCCTACTCAGAAGGGGCTATTTGGCCTAATTCGGGGGTAGAGTAGGGAGTAGGGAGGGGTATGACACCATGAAACAGAGCGAAAACCGACTGTACTTGCAAGCTGTGACCTACGTCCTGTGCCACACCGATGCCACCCGGCGTCATCTCATGCGCCGGGTCAAGCTCGAGAGTGGTGTGCCGTTCCGCTTTCACAACCGGCCGGTGATCGGGCCACAGTGCGTGACCGTGACCATTCAAATCCGTGATGAAGACCTGAAAACCGTATTGACCCTGGGCGACCGGCTGGCCATGGCCTCCGGCTCCCCCTTTGCCCGGGTCTATCGTGACCTGGCTCTGGTTCGGGTTGAGTTCACCCTGCCTCGGGGCCGCTGGCGGGAGGTGCATCTGTCACAGCTGCCCCACCGGGCCAGCTCGGCCACCATTGGCCAAAAAGCGCTGGGCCCGGTGGCCCGGGTCGACTGGCACAATCCCCACAAGAGCATCTTCGGCGCGACCCGCTCCGGCAAAACGACCTGCCTGGCCAACTTCATCCTCAGCCTGGCCCGCACCCACCAACCCGGAGAATATCAATTCCTGATCCTCAACCCCAAGAATGATATTACCTTTCAGCCCTTTGCCCGGCTGGCGCACCTGGCCGCGCCGTTGGCCAACAACTATGAAGACAGCGCCAATCTGCTGCGCTTTGCCCTGGCCGAGATGGAACGACGCCGGCAGGATAATGAGCGCTGCCGGCAGCGCTGGGTGGTGGTCGTTGACGAAGTTTCCCAACTGACCCAGATCAATCCCGAGACCGGGCCGATGCTGACCCAACTGTCACAGATGGCCGGTGGGCTAAACATCAACCTGCTAGTTGCTTCTCAAGCGGCCAATCCCTCCGTCTTTGGCGACAAGGGGTCGTTGGCCAAGGCCAACTTTCCCAGCCGGATCGTCTTCCAGCTGCCACGTGAACAAGCCTACCTGGCCACGGGACTGGAAGGACAACATACCGAAAAGCTGGGCGGTGACGGGGACGGTCTGGCCATCGTCAACGGCCGGACAACTCGATTTCGCGCCGCCTTGCCAGAAGAACGAGATTATGAAACCCTGCCCCGGTCAGCTCAGGAGCCAACGCCACCTGATCAGGATCAACTGGCCGGGGATTGCCTGGTAGATGAGTGGCAGATCGACCCCGACCGGCTGGCCTATGCTCTGGTGATCAAGAATAGCGCCACGGCCCTTCGTTCACAATTTGGCGGGGGGACGGCCAAAGCAATGCTGGTGCGTGATTATAGCCAGCTACTCAAACAGCGTATCCGTTACTGGCGGCAGCTCAGGGAGGGTGCTTGATGAAACGATTATTGATCTGGTTCAGCCTGGGTCTTGGTTTGGCCTTCGGCAGCGGCATCGTCTACGCCTTCTACATCAGCGAGGCAATGCGGTTGGTCACCGTCGGGGTCGGCGCTTTTTTTCTGGCAGCGATTACCATTGGCGGCACCGCCCTGATCGTCAACCGGCAGTGGACGAAAGCACTGGGTGCCCAGTCCCACCGGACGACCCACAACCATCGCTATCCGAGCTACAACCTGCCACCGGCAATGATGTGGGATGGAACGCTGCCCACCTGGCAGGAACCGCCAGAGCTGTTACCTCCGATGCTGGGAAGTGAGGTTGATTTGGGACAAGGCGATATGGATGATGAGGTGGTAGCCTGACCCGGACTCGTAAGAAGGTCATAAACTAGGCCATAACCCGGTTTGATGTGGTGGAGGCTGAGACAGCAGAGCCATAACTAGCGCCTGAACAGCGTGGTAACAGCCCAACAAGAGCTTGGTAAGTCAGGCACAGGCCGGGTTCAGATCGGTAACAGTAGGTAAGCAGCCCATAAGGGTTCTGGCCGGAGTATAACCCTGACCCTTGGCCAGCCCATAGATGGGTCATTATTAACCCAGGCGCAGGGCATAAGGCTTGTTTACAACCAACTTAAGCCCGCAAGTTCTTCACCTTCGCCCCTGTGGTGGCGGTGGTCTCAACAAGGGTAATTTACAGTTTTACAATATTGGAAAAGCAGATTGGGTTACAGGTCGTTAAGCGTAAACCCAAAATCCACGAGGAGTGCAATAATGAACCACGAGATCATCTTAGCCGGACTCGATCCCGGTTTTAATGCCATCAAAATCGCCCGGGTACAAGGCGATGAAATCTTGACTTACGTCCTACCTTCGTCGGTGGGCGAACCGAACCGGGGTAAGAAAGACGGCCTGACCCTGGCCGGCGTTGTCCGGCCGCAGCGAGCCAGCCGCCATCCCTTTCGAGTGGTCTTTGACCGGACCGAATACCTGGTCGGCCCCAACGTCAGCGACTTTGCCGAACCGATTGACCGTATGGATTTTGACCGCTTCAAGGACAGCCCGGAACTGCGAGCTACCTTTTATGCCGCCCTGTACCGCATCCTCAACGGCGGCGCTCACCAGGTGGCCCTGGCCATTGCCCTACCGGTGGAAGTGGTCCAAGACAAGAATGAAGCCCTCCAGGTGGAGCGGGCCATGCGTAACTGGATGGTCGGCGAACATCTCTTCAGCGTTGATGGCGTGGAGACGGTGCTGACCATTACCACCATTCGGGCCAAGATCCCTCAGCCGGTGGCTACCTGGTTCGACTGGGGGATGGACTCGCGCGGCCAGTGGATCCGGGGCAAGGAAGCCCAGCGCGCCCCAACTCTGATTATTGATGAAGGCTTCAACACCCTGGATGTGTTGGTTGTCGAGGGCGGCCAGATCAGCCAACGCGTCAGTGAGGGCGATACACTGGGTATGCGCCGGGCCGCTGAGCGACTGATGCGTAGTGTCAAGCACAGCTATGGCCTGGAACTGGAACTGCGAGCGGCCAACGAATTGGTCCAGGCAGTGGTCAACGGCCAGACGGCTGAGACTTACATCAACGGCCAGTTGACCGATGTCACCCAGGAAGGCAAACGGGCGGTGCAGTCCCTGGCCGCCGATGTCCACAACTTCCTGGATCGGACCGTCGGCAAGTCTAAGGATGCCTATACCATCCTGCTGACCGGCGGCGGAGCGCTAGCCCTATCGACTACGTTGCTGCGTCAGTTTCCCAAAGCGACGATGATGTACGAGCCGGTGCTGGCCAACGCCCGCGGTCTGGCCAAACTGGCTATGCGGCCTGGCTTTTTGAGCTAACCATCTCCCTGCTTATTTTTACTCCGGTGAAAATAGGTGACCGGATTTTTACTCCGGTAAAATAGCACGGACAGGTAATGATGGCTAAATCCAGTCGAGGACGGCCGGCTAAACCAGGCACCGTCTACGAATTTGATTTTTATTATCGTTTCATCCCCGGCGAGGACCCGCCGGAATTGGAAACCCTGCTGGAGTCGATTATCCAGGCCAACGGTCGTAAACGGCGCGATATTCTGCGAGCGGCACTGCTGGGTGGGGCCCAACAAGCCGGTGAGACCGCTGATCGGGCCGAGGATAGCGATATCGCCGGCTTGTTCGAGGAGATGTTTGATGAGTTCTAGCCCGGAGGTAGCACATTGAGCCAGAAGCGACGTTTTTCAGCCCAACCTAAAACCGTCCAGCGCGATCTGCGCCGGGTGATCGACGCCATGGACGCCACCAGTCTGAAGATCAGCCAGGATATTTTCGAGGGCACGGCCGAGATCGTCTTTGACCGTAGTGGCCAACGGTATGTCTTTCGCTGTAGCAAGTATGACGATGCCCTGGACAACCTGCGAGCCGCCCAGTTGACCATCACCTATCTGTGGCGAGCGCTGGAAGAGTATGGCGTCAGCAGCGAAACCCACACCTTGGACCAGGTTTTTGTCCAATTCTTTCTGGGCTTTGCCGCCACTCCGGATGACACCGCGCTGTTATTGGGCAGCGGCAGCGAGGCCTGGTGGCAGGTGTTGGGGGTCGAACAAGACGCCGGGCTAGCGGCAGTGCGGAATGCCTACCGCGCTCTGGCCCGCCGGCACCATCCTGACGCCGGCGGCGACCCCGAGGAATTCCAACGACTGCGGCGAGCCTACGAGCAGGCGTTGGCTGGCCTCGATCACATCACAGGCTAAGTAAAGGATCAAACCTCTTGTCTAGTTCAGCCACCACTCAAGCCCCAACGAGCCGTTCGCCACAACAAATCTGGGAACTGGCCCTGGCCCAACTCCAACTGCAAATGACGCGGGCCACCTTCGACACCTGGGTCAAGGAGACTCACGCCGTTGCGGGGGATGGCGACAGCCTGGTGGTGGGCGTCAAGAGCGTCTTTGCCCAGGATTGGTTGGAGAACCGCCTGTTTGCGACGATCCAACGGGTACTCACGAACATTATGGGCCATCCGGTCGAGCTCAGGTTCGTGGTTGAGCCGGACGTTCCCGCTGCTGACAGAGCTATAACCGTCCCCGTAGAAGAGCGCGACGACTGGCCGATCGCAGAGTCCCCCGGGCCGGTGTTGTCGCCCGGCCAGCAGGTGGCCCAGGCCGACTACTACAAGGGTTTTTTCGAGAAAGGTGGCGTCGGCTTCAGCCTATTGGTCCACCACACCACTTACTACTGGATGCCGCTGCTGGGGCCGGCCTTTTTTCTATGGAAATTCCTCGACTCGGCAGACATTCGCTCCTTGAAATCCATCAAGCCCAACTTTTGGTCGCTCCCCCAAAAATATTCCTATGTGGAACTGGCGACCAAGTTGAACCGGCAACATAGCCGCTATATTTGCGGCGATGCGCTGGAATGTCACCAGTCGCGGGAGGCGCGTCAGGCCGGCCACCCTCTCCAGAGTCAAGACGATTGTTGCCTGAGTTCAGCCTACCGGTGGCTGCGCCTGATATCTCATCCCAAGCACAAGGGGTTGATCTGCAAACATTGGAAGGACGGGCTGCTGGAAATCTTGTGCCAGGAAGGATTGGCTGCGGTTGAACTCATCCCGGGTGAACGCAAACCAACTATCCAGGTCTGGCGGATGCCGCCGGTCTTGACCCCCCGGCAATATGCCCGTCTGAATGTCCACCTCCAAGCCGACTATGATCATTGGCTCGATCAGTATGGCCAAATGTTTAATATTCATAGCCGGCAGGAATGGCGCTCGATTGAGGAGCCGTCCCTGGCCCCGCTGATGCCGGCTTATGACCAGCTTCAGGTGAGCCACAATTTTGAACAGCGTCCCAAGAAGCAGGAATTTAACCGGGAGGCCTTTGCCAACCCCAATTTCAGGCCTGATGTTGACCAATACCTGACATAATAGGGGGAAATGTGCCATGCATGACACAGTTGATTTAATTATGTCAAACCAATTGGGCTAAATTAGGTCAAACAATGACAAGATCAAGAAATAGGCGCACAATAGGAATAAGCAGTAAAACATTCAAGAAAAGTAGCCTGATAGGAGCCAAACAATGACCCTGCATGCCCAAGATTTGATTCATATTCCCACAGAGACGGTTCGGGTGGCCAGAGCCGCCTTTCCCAAAGGCAATGTCTATATGACCATGCGTGATCACCTTAATCTATGGTACAAAGATAGTGATTACGCTTACTTGTTTGTTTCAGTTGAAGGTCGCCCCGCCGAGTCACCGGGTCGGTTGAATTTAATCATGGTCATGCAATATGCCGAAGGCTTAACCGACGAACAAGCTGCCGAGGCAGTCCGTAGCCGGATTGATTGGAAATATGCCTTGGGACTGCCTTTGAGTGACCCTGGGTTTGAACAGTCGGTGCTGAGTAAACACCGAGATCGGCTATTACAAAGTGGTCATGAAGCCCAACTACTGGATGATATGCTCCGACAGATGCAAGCGGCCAAGCTACTCCAAGCACGGGGGCGACAACGAACTGATTCGACCCATGTTTTAGCCCAAACCCGAAGCTTGAACCGGTTGGAACTGATTGGTGAAACGCTACGTCAAGCCCTCAACGAGTTAGCGAGAGAAAATCCAGCCTGGTTGGTTGAGCAGATTAGCCCCGATTGGTTTGAGTTATATGGACCACGCTTTGAGCAATATCGGTTGCCCAAAGAAAAAAAAGAACAACAGGCCTTGGCTGAGCAAATGGGGCGGGATGGTTATCACCTTTTAGGGGCCATTGACGCAGCCGGTACTTTATCAGGCCTACCAGCCTTGCAGACCTTGCGTCAGGTTTGGATCCAACAATTTATGCTGGTTGAGGGGCAGGTTCACTTGCGAGATCAAGATAATTGTCCACCCGCCCGCCAGGCCATCCAAACTCCTTATGACCTTGAAGCTCGTTACAGCAAAAAACGGGAAATCGGCTGGACAGGCTACAAGGTTCATTTAACTGAAACGTGTGATGATGACCGCCCTCGTCTGATTACCAATGTAGAAACCACCCCAGCCTCGACCCCTGACATTGAACTGACCCAACCCATCCAGGCCCATCTGGCTCAAAAAGAGCTTTTGCCTCAAGAACACTTACTGGATACCGGTTACGTGGATGCCCATGGGTTGGTAGCCAGTCAAGCCGATTATCAGGTGGAGTTGGTGGGGCCGGCTCCTTCTGATAACAGTTGGCAAACGCAAAATCAATCTGGTTTTGAGATGACCTGCTTTAGTATTGATTGGTCTGCCCAACAAGTAACCTGCCCTCAAGGCCACCGTTCCGTTAATTGGTATACCTATCAGAACCAGCGTGACCTGCCTTATATCATCGTTCAATTTAGTCGGGCGGATTGTGCTGCCTGCCCTACCCGAACCCAGTGTACCCGTGCAAAAAATAACCCGCGTCAACTGGGCCTTCGCCCTCAGGCTGAACATACCGCTTTACAAGCGGCTCGTCAGTACCAAACCACGGATGAATTCAAACAACGTTACAAACTGCGAGCCGGTATTGAGGGCACTATCTCCCAAGGCACTCGGGCTTTTCATTTACGTCGCTCTCGTTTTATTGGTTTAGCCAAGACCCATCTCCATCATCTGCTGGTTGGGGCGGCTATCAATGTCACCCGGGCTGTGTTTTGGCTTCAAGATAGACCTTTAGCTCAGACCCGTCGTTCGCCTTTTGCCGCCCTCGCACCGATGGTTTGACATAATTAAATCAACCGTGTCATGCATGGCACGAAATTTAAGTGACATCCTAAAATATTGTGTCATGAATGGCGCATGCGCGGTCAACTGAACTCATACTCCCCAGGGTATGAGTTCTTTTTTTGAGATTTTTTGATGTCCATGACTTTGAGTCATGGGTGGTGGCGGCAGTCAAGATAGGCGTTCTTTGTCGCTCTAACCGGCCTGAGACTGGCCTGGGGTCAGACGATTTTACGCCATTACTGGCACAGAATGCACCCCATTAAAAAGAATAAGATATATGTAGAAATTAAGAAGGGAAGAATAATGTTCTCTATCAAAGAATATGTTCATAGGTTGAGTAAAGCCAGATGTTCTCAGCCGGCCGAACTGATTGCTGTGGCCGAAATCCCCGTCCGTATATTCCTGACTCGACTCCCTATTGACCCAACGTTTTGAGCCTGATAATATTGGAACAACCGGATAGGGTCTGGAGTATGTCGCATTGATTACAGATAGAATTATGGCGCTAAACTCGCTACAACAACAGGATTGGGCTGAGGCAGCGTTGCTGCACCGAATTAACCCAGACAAAAATGAAAGACGCTTCTATTTTGTTTCGATTGGGCCGGCCTTGTTTGATCCCTACGCAGTGATCCGGATGTGGGGACGGATTGGAGGTTATCAAAGGATGTTGGTTACACCATGCCAGACATCGCTGGAAGCTCGAAAGCTAGCTACGAAATTAGTTCAACGACGGCTCAGTCGAGGTTATAGGTTAATCCAGGGTGCAGCCCTGACTGATGATCCGCCGTAGGTGCGTTATGAAGGATGTAAGCGAGTCTTGTTTGGTCGAATTGAACCTGATGGATGGGGCTGAACTGCTTCAATCAGGTGGTTCAGTTGTGTTTGTGACCGGCACGCTATACCGTGAGGCGCAGGTTAAGCATCCGCGCTGTGCCCGGTTTAGTCTGAAGAACGACAAGGGTCTCTTTTTTGTGAAGGTCTACCATGCGGCTCTGGTCAACCTGGCCAGGAATCTTGAAGCCGGAACTGAGCTGGTCGTGGTTGGGGAGATGAACAGCTTTGTCAGCCGTCGTTGCAAAAACCACCACGTTTTTATCAAAGCGGCGGCACTGCTCCCTTTAGCCGAAACATCCGCAGACTGGACGGTGGAAATTAGGAATGGTAGGGGTGATTTTATAATAGGTAATGATGGATCAAACAGACAGACCCAGTGAACAGCAATCAAATACACAACAGGTAGCCAGAGATATCGCCCGCCAATTGCAGGAGACGAACCCGGAGGCGATTGAACAGATCGGGCTGATCGTTCATCTGTTGGGCATGGAAAAAGCCCAGGAATTCCTGCGAGAGACGCTAGAAACCGAAGATCGCGACGGTCTGTTGGTGCGAGATGGCAGCCGGCGGCGCACACCGGGAGGCGTCTACTTTTACCTAGTTCGCGGCAAGGTGTCTCGAAAGGATCGGTGGGCGATCTGGCCGCACCTGGCACCAAAGCCAAAACCACCGCCATCACCACCTTTCAATTGGGAAGAGCGGTTGGATATTGTACCAAAGCTAATGGAGCAGGTAGGGGAGAGCAAAACAGTGAAAATTACGCTAATTGGCCGGCCCGGCCGGATTGTTGAAAAGGGAGAAGTAGTGTTAACCTCGATGCAGGCATCGAAGGCACCCTCGTTGCCCAAAGGGTTGCCACCGGTTCCCAATGAACCAACGACTTATGTTGTTTATATCGCTCACAAACAGTGGCGCAAGGTAGCCCAGGCAATCAAAAATCCGGACGATCTATTAATTATAGAAGGTTTACCCGTATTGGATAAGCGTTTGGGTACCATTGCCGTTTTTACTCGGAGTGTAACGACTAAACTTATGCAGGCAACCAAGAGAGAGTCACAAAACGCAAAATAGGACACAATCTTGGAACTTTCAGGGTCATACCGATATTCAAAGCCCAGCAAACGCTGGGCTTTTTCATTGTTTGTGATAGGGGGTTATGGTATACTTGAGCAGTTAAGAAAATCCCCTCGGGGCAGCGAGGGGTTTTTAGGGATCATTTGGACTGGCTGATATGACCTGTCCTGTTTTTTGTTGTCTTGGCATCCTACCATAAATGTATTACCTGGTCAAAGATGACGTTTGTTTTCAATGAGGACTATTTTGCTTGTTAGATCAATGCCATGACTGTCTATAATCATTTTCTCTTCTCAGAGTTGTTCTTCCAGCAAATCCGAGATGAAACCGAAGATCTCATCAACCTACGGGCTACGTTAAGTACAATTCGTGACACGTGGAGATATTATCTGTCGCCACCGCTCGATTGCGATCAGCGTATCTGGAAGCCACAAGCTCCCTTTCCTGCTGATGATGTTAATAAACTTCGCACAAATATAATAGAGCAGATTTTTGCTTACCTGGAACTCACATATGACGCTTGTCCAACTGATAATCGAGCTTTTTTCTTGTATGCCGATTGGGTCAAGGATGACCGTACCGGAATATGTTTAGTTCTGCCGTACTCCGCTGATATTGAAGGCCGCGACCCGAGAACAAGTTTTATCCCGAAAGGGCGAAATTATGCCCAGCAGATGCTTGGTTTGTTACATGAGCATGAGTTGGATTGGGGTGTACTCACTAATGGTCGTCATTGGCGGCTGTTTCACAAACTTGAAATATCACCAACTGATACGTTTCTCCATATTGATCTGGAACGGATAATTGTTTCCAATGACGTGTTGAGTTACATCGTGTTTCATCGTTTTTTTAGCCATACGGCCTTTGCACGTCAGGATGGTCGTCAGCGGCTTACACTTTATAAGGAGCAATCTGACGAAGCTACCCAGATCATTGAGGCACACTTATCTGCTCAAGTGGAGGAGATTGTTCGTCACTTCTGTCAAGGATTAGTTGAGAGTTGCCGGTTTGCAGACCAAGACGTGAAAGATTACCGAACTCGGATAGAAATTTACAAGAATGCTCTTTTCTTGGTCTACCGGTTGCTCTTTGTTCTTTATGCTGAAGCGCGAAATTTGCTTCCGTTGGATGTTCCGGCCTATCGAGCGTTCTGTTTGCGCGATTTGCTGATTGAAATCCGGGAAAATCATAAACTGGGATTGAATTATGAAGATGAACACGCGATCTGGGCACAATTACAAGAACTCTTCTCCCTTATCGATGTAGGGCAGCCTGAAGCCGGCGTGCCAGCTTATAATGGGGGCCTTTTTGATCCCAGTCGACGTTCTTTTTTGACCCAACATCGTATTCGTAATGATTATCTGCAAGCAGCCTTAATACGCTTAAGTACAGTGCCTGCTCACGGTAAAAGTTATGATCAGGATCGAGAACCACAACCTATTGATTATCGAGATCTTTCAGTTCGCCACCTGGGGAGCCTGTATGAAGGTTTACTTGAGTATAATTTGTTCGTTGTTGAAAAAGAACCCCGTGTAGTACGGGTGGGGAAGAAGAACACCCAATATTTACCATTGTCCAAAGCTGGCAAGGTTCGAGCCAATGAAACAATACTCCAAATTGGAGATGTCTATTTCTCTGAAACGGAAGGGGAGCGTAAAGCCACAGGTTCTTATTACACACCGGAAGAAATTGTTGAATATATTGTTGACCAAACACTAGGGGTAAAGTTAACCGAACTCAAAGTAGATTTCTATCGAACCTATAAAATCGAACATCAACTGGGAGACCTAGCTGATACGCCACTTGATATACCAGCTTATCAACAAATCCAGCAGGCTTTGGATAAACAGTTTTTGCAATTTATTTATGATCAGGTGTTGAATTTAAAAATTTTAGACCCGGCCATGGGCTCGGGTCATTTTCTGGTCAATGTTACACACATCATTGCCAATTTTATCGTCGAACTGCTGAATGATACGCCTTGGGAAAACTTGGAAATTGACTCAGACATTGCTACCTGGAAAAGATATGTGGCTGAACACTGCATCTTCGGGGTTGATCTGAATGAGTTAGCTGTGGAATTGGCCAGGTTATGCTTGTGGATGACAACTGCGGCAAAGGGTAGACCCCTGACTTTTCTGGATCATCATCTTAGGTGGGGAAACAGTCTGGTCGGGACATGGTTAAAGGACGTAGGTGTTTATCCTCTGGCTAAAAAGAAGGACAAACAGCCCGCATTTACGCTGCCAACGGATAATTTCCAGACGCAATTGGACCAGGTGCTAATGCACTTTCAGGAACTCTATGCTAAAAATATCGACGCAGTAGAGGAGGTCAGGGAAAAGGCGAATATCTTCAATCACAGGATTTATCCGGCATTGCAACCCTATCGTGAGCTTCTCCACGTGCATACCGGCCTTTACTTCGGCAACGGTTTAGATGAAACCGCTTATGCTCAACTGGGCACAGCTATAAATGATCCAAGCAAATGGGCGGAGCTCAAGACAAACAGATTGAACTATCTTCTGGAGCGATCTCGTGAGTATGTCTCACTCCATTGGGAATTAGAATTTCCAGAGGCATTTATCGAGTATGACGACTCATTTTTGCCTCTGGAGGGCTTTGACATTGTTCTTATGAACCCGCCCTATAAAGAAGCCCGGCGTGGCAGTGAAACCACATACGCTTTCGATACAGCCAGGATCGGCAACCTGTTTGCATGGTTCATTGAAATCGCTGTTACTTTGCTATCCGAGTCGGGGCAGATTGGCACTATTGTGCCGATGTCGGCAGTGTCTACACAACGAATGAAATCGCTGCGACGATTATTAAATAAGCGCTGTTCTGAGCTTCGCGTTGCGAATTTTGCCTGGCGCCCGGCCAAAGTCTTTCAAGACACGAACCTGGCCGTTAGTGTTATTCTTGCTCGACGCTCGAAAGGTCGCAAGCGTCTGCTAACGACTACCTATAACAAATGGTCAGCCGGACAACTTCCCACCTTGCTTGGTCAGTTGAGATTTGTTGACGCAGCCGATTATGTGCGTAACGACCTTTGGCCCAAGATTGGTGACCCAACTGAGCAGGAAATATTGACTAAAATCTATCAGCACGAACATCGTCTGTCGGATTGGTTGGCAAGTGTAGGACCTCACGATGCAAAACTGTATTTGAAGACTGCTGGCGGCCTTTACTTTAAGTTGGCGCTGGATTTTGAACCCGAGTACATTAAAAACGGTCAAGAACAGAGAAGCAGCACAGTGAAGGTTTTTCATGCGTTGCCACCTGCCACGCCACAAATGCTATGTGCTTTGTTGAACTCACATCTGTTCTACTGGTTTTATATTGTCTATTCCGACTGTTACCACCTGACTTCAAACGAGCTCCAACTGTTCCCAATTGATTTTGACATAATTGAAAAGAGCAAACGCCAAACATTGCATGATTTAGGGGTTGAGCTAATGCAGGATGTGCAAGATAAGTCGGAGCGGGTGGTTCGGAGATACGTAGGGCATGGTGAGGCTCAATTACAGCAAATCTACATGCGGCGTAGCCGAACAATTCTGGAACACTGCACCGATGTTGTCGCCCAGATCTATGACTTGCAACCGGAAGAAACCAGGTTCCTGCTTGAATATGATGCGTGGCTTAGATGGGGTGAAGGAATCGAGAATGAAATCACTGCCCTGGATGGTTAAGCAAAACAGGTCATGACAATTTATAATCACCTTTTATTTTCAGAGATTTTTTTTCAGCAGATTCGCAGTGAAACAGCGGACTTGGATAATCTTCGGGCGACTCTAAGCACAATTCGGGGAACCTGGCAGTATTATCTGCCTCCACCTTCAGAGTGGGCTGGTCCAACGTGGTCTCCTTCCAACCCATTTTCGGTTGACGATGTGGGTCAGCTTCGGACCTATGTTGTCGAACAAATATTTGCTTTTCTGGAACTGACCTATGCTCCATGTGAGACGGATGCCCGAGCCTTTTTTCTTTATGCTGACTGGGCTATGGAAGACCGTACCGGCATGTGTTTGGTGCTGCCCTACTCTGCCAATATTGAAGGCCGTGAGTTTGAAGCTGGTATTATTCCGAAAGGGCAAAATTACGCCCAGCAGCTTCTCCGCCTGCTGCGTGAAAATGAGCTGGATTGGGGCGTATTGACCAACGGCCGCCACTGGCGACTTTACCACGGGAACGAACTCTCTCCAACTGATACTTACCTTGACGTGGATCTGGAACGTATTATTGCTCTGGATGACATCGAAAATTACATCATTTTTCATCGCTTCTTTAGCCGCTCCGCTTTCGAGCGCCACCAGGCTGGATCCCAGCAGCTTGACTTATACAAGCAACAATCTGACGATGCAACCAAGATATTGAGGAACATCTCTCGGCTCATGTGGAAGAGATTGTGCGGCAGCTCTGCCAGGGATTGATAGAGAGTTGCCGGGCTATGAATGAGGATGTAGCCGCCCAAGAAACCCGAACCGCCATTTACAAAAACGCCCTCTTCCTAATCTACCGGCTTCTATTTGTTTTGTATGCTGAAGCACGCGACTTGCTCCCGCTGGATGTGCCTGCCTATCAAGAAATCTGCTTACGTGATCTGTTGGCCGAAGTACGTCATAACCACCAACATGGAACAAAATACGATGGTGACGAGGAGATCTGGACACGCCTGCAATCGCTGTTTTCTTTGATTGATGTGGGACAGCCTGAAGCCGGGGTACCGGCTTACAATGGTGGTCTTTTTGATCCCAGCCGCCGCCCATTTTTAACCCGACATTCCATTCGCAACGATTATTTGCAAGCCGCGCTAATTCGCTTAAGTACGATGCCAGCCCGAGGAAAAAGTTACGATCAGGACCGGAGTCCGCGGCCAATTGACTATCGCGACCTGTCGGTGCGCCATCTGGGTAGCCTGTATGAGGGATTGTTGGAGTACAATCTGTTCATTGTTGAGGACGAGCCGCATGTCGTCCGGGTTGGCAAAAAGCGGACGCAGTATGTCCCTTACTCCAAAGCTGGAAAAGTCCGGTCCAATGAAACAATCCTCAAGGTTGGGGATGTGTACTTTTCCGAAACGGCCGGCGAACGCAAAGCAACCGGCTCCTACTATACCCCGGAAGATGTCGTGGATTACATTGTTCACCACACTATCGGTGTAAAATTGAAGGAACTCGGGGCTGACTTTGAGAACGAACAGGAGATCGAGCGCCAACTGGCTGACCTGGCTGATACGCCGGCGCATATTCCCGTTTATCGTCAGATCCAACGCGCTCTGGACGACCAATTTTTGCGATTTGTCAGCGAGCGGGTATTGGCACTTAAAATTTTGGATCCGGCTATGGGTTCCGGCCATTTCTTGGTGAACGCCACCCATGCCGTGGCCAACTTCACAGTTGAGTACCTTAACGAGACTCCCTGGAAGAATTCTGAAATCGACACGGATGTGGCTACCTGGAAACGGCAGGTGGCCGAACACTGTATCTTTGGCGTTGACTTAAACGAACTGGCGGTGGAGCTGGCCCGGCTCTGTCTGTGGATGACCACCGCAGCCAAAGGAAAACCGCTGACGTTTCTGGATCACCACCTACGGTGGGGCAATAGCCTGGTGGGGGCCTGGTTGCAGGATGTGGGAGTCTATCCTCTGGCCAAAAAGGAAAGCAAACAGATTTTTACTCTACCGCTGGATCGATTTCAGGTTGAACTGGGTCAGGTACTGGCCAGTTACGACGACCTGTATGCCAAGAACAGTGATGCCGTTGAAGAAGTGAGGGAAAAGGCCCGTATTTTTGACGAAGAAATATATCCGGCGCTGCAATCCTACCGGGAAATGCTCGATCTTCACACCGGCGTTCATTTTGGCAACGGATTAAAAGAACCCCAATATGCCCAACTGGGCACGGCCGTTAACGACTCAACCGCCTGGAGTCGCTTAAAAGCGATGGGCTTGAGCGATCTTGTAACCCAACATTCTGATCAACATTGGTTTCATTGGGAGTTAGAGTTTCCGGAGGTGTTTTCGGGTGAAAAACCGGGATTTGATGTAGTTATTGGGAATCCCCCGTATGTCCGACAAGAGAGGTTTTTCCAACAAAAGGCCTTTTTTCAATCCTCCTTTAATAAAGTCTATCATGGCGGAGCCGACTTATATGTTTACTTCATAGTCCAAGGAGTCAAGAATTTAGCTAATAGTGGACTACTCGGTTATATCACAGCAAATAAGTGGCTAAAAGCTGATTATGCGATTCACCTGCGTGACTACCTATCTAATCAAGCAAAACCGATACAACTCCTTGATTATGGCCATTCAAAAGTTTTTCCCGGAACCGACACTTTTCCGTGTATTTTGGTAGTTGGCACTCGGAATGAACGAGATGCCAATAATGGTAGGCTGTTGTTTGCTGATGTTAGTGATCGGGTGAGAGGCAAAATACCTTTGCGAGATTACGTAGTACAGCAAGGATTTGAAATTCCTTTTGCTAATTTGAAGAAATCGGGATGGATATTGGAATCGGCAGGCGTAAGTGGGCTACTTAGTAAAATTGGAGATTTGCCGAAACTTGGGAAACAAGTGGATGTTGATGCACTTTTCGGTATTAAGACAGGATATGATGCAGCTTTTTGTATAGATAGTCTGACACGTAATCGCTTGGTACAAGAAGATCCTAATTGCGAACCCCTAATACATAAGTTTCTACGTGGGCGTACAGTTAAGCGTTGGCGTCCCATCTGGGATGATGATTGGATGATTGCAATACCGTCCAGTACCAACGAGACTTGGCCTTGGAGCGATTTTGAAGATCCCCAAAAAGCTGAAAATATATTTCAGCAAACCTACCCTTCCTTATACAATCATCTAAAGATATTTGAAAGGCGGTTGCGTAACCGTAATGATCAGGGGCGTTTCTGGTGGGAACTCCGCTCTTGTGATTATTACGCCGCATTCAAAAGGCCTAAGATTGTAGTACAGCAAATTCTATACCAGCCTGTTTTTGCTCTCGACACAGAAAATTATTGGGCAAACCCTATGGTTTATTCAATAACCACCGATAATTTATATGTTTTGGCTGTACTCAACAGCCGAATAATGTGGTGGTATCTTTATCGAATCTGGCCACACAAAAAAGATGAGGCCTTAAATGTGCAAAAACCGAAATTATTGCATATTCCTATACCAACTGCATCAAACAGTCTGAATTCTCAGATTAAAGTTCTGGTCAAGCAAGCGCATGAAATTGCCGGAAAAGATGATAAGCTATCTGAGTTACTAGAAATCGAGACGCAACTCAATGATTACGTCATTGAGGCGTTCAAACTCAGCCAAGCTGAGGTTGCTACCATTAATAGTACGCTGCCTCCCCGTGATCCGTTGGTGGTGTTACAGGAGCGGGTGCGGAAGCAGAAATAATGAGATTTGAATTTTGATCGTCGAGTAGATTTAATATGGAACCTATAAAACTGGTTGAACCCGGAGAAAACGATAGCATAGATTGTCACCTACAGCAGATTGGAATGGGGAGTCTAGTTTGTCGAGCTGCTCAACAAACTGGCCAAAAAAATACAACCAATGAAGTAACTCCCGCGGTATGTTTCAGTTGCGATGTTGGTAAAATCTATCGAGAAGTCGGTTGTGACGCGCCATTACCCAAAATCTCAATTCACACCTGGGGACACGGCGGCCCTATGGTAGAGATTGACACTATATTCTGCAAAATCAGACGTCGAAATACTACCCTGGAGTACTGCCGTACATGTACTCTGGCCACGGCAGAAAGCACCCGCCAAATAGTCACCTCGACAAGAGGTTTATTCCAAAGCCACGGTTTTCATTCAGCCTATCAAGACCTGGAGAAAGCGAGGCTGGCTATACGGGATGGAGAATTTGCGCGATCAATTACTCACAGCATCTCCTGTCTCGAAAGTGCCTTCCGAAGCATCCACGACGACCTGGGTGCGAGTTTGCCGCAGAAGAAGGGCTTAACAGATTTATGGAAATCTACCAGAGCCATACTCGACCTGGATAATTTGACGACAGAAAACACGCTTGTTCCCTTGCTCAATTCGTTTCATGGTGCTGTAACCCAAATTGGGGCCATGCGGAATGTGTTAAGTGATGCCCACGGCCGGGGGCAACTTCCCCCTTATGTTTCTGAAGGAATGGCAGAGTTAGCATTGAATAGCGCGGCCACTGTTGCTACCTTCATAATCCGCCACTACAAAAGCAAGGCGGCAGAAAAAACGGCATGAGTATTATTTCATTTCAAATCGGTTTACCTCTAGATACCGAGCAATTTCTGCGGCGCGAATGTCCGCTATGTTTCAGACAGTTTAAGATTGAGACTGATGAGACCGATCGTCAATCGTTGATTGAGCGTGAGCTTCAAGCGTATCTCCTTCACGAAGGGCTTGAGATTCGCGATGAAGAAACAGATATGACTGAAGCCAATGAAAAAGAGTTGTGGTGCCCCTATTGCGGCCAGATTGCTTCCCAAGATAAATGGTGGACCCAAGAGCAGATTGCCTATATCCACGTTTTTGCCCACAACATCATGGCCCAAATTATCAATGAGCAATTAATTCGCCCTATGAAGCGCAAGTTTTCTGGCAGAAGCAGGGGGCTGATCTCGCTCAAGTTTGAGGGAAAAGAAATGGAATACGAAGAACCCTGGATTTCTCCAGAGCCAGACGACATGACCATCCATTTACTTCCTTGTTGTGAGACTCGCATCAAACTGGAAGATGATTGGTCGCAGACAATACATTGCTTCCAATGCGGCTTTTCCTATACGTCTTAGGCATCTTGGATCACGATTTTAGTACTTTACCTGTAGGACTACTACTTGGAGTTGTTGGAAGCGTAGAGCTGGGAGATAAGGCCATAGCCCGTTGGGATCAAAGATAGACCAGATTAAGGAAATGAATGCGATGCAAACAATCAGCGAGAAAATTTTCGAGACTTTCTTTTCCAAACTAACCGAAGTCGAGAATGTAAAGCCAGAAACAATAGAGAGCTTAAGAACCCTTTACCAGACTAATCAACTTGCAAATAAAGGACACGTTACTCGCTTGGTACGCGATATGGAGAGGCGTCATGCCCAAGATCAAAACACTGACCGCTAAAAGCCTACGCGGCATTGTTGAGACAACTTTAGAACTAAATAATCGCTCCGTAGTTCTATTGGGTGAGAATGGAACAGGAAAAAGTTCATTTGTTGATGCACTGGAATTCTTTTTTATGGGACGAATTGGGCATCTTGAAGGCACTCAAAGCGTCTCAACCAGTCGACATGCGCCTCATATTCATGCTGGTCGCAATGATATGGTTGTAGAGATAGAGTTTGACCAGCCCGGCGGCGCTGTTTCAAGGACATTTAATGAACTGTCCCCCGTTCCATCTGAATTGATTAACCACATTAATTTAGGGGCAAATAGCACCTTCATTCTTCGCCGGAAGAATTTGTTAGATTTCATCTTGGCTCAACCGGCACCGCGCTATGAGCAGCTCGCCGCTATTATTGGCGTAAACGACTTGGACAAGGTCGAGCGTGCCTTAATGCAGGCCCGTGATGAGCTTCAATCTCAGAAACAAAGTTCTGAACATCAGCTTAATTCGGAAGAGCAGAAGTTAAAGGAGTTACTTAAAGAGAAAGTCACAACTGTTGAGCACATCCTTGCTGCGCTAAACCGAAAACTAGGCGAGCTAGGACAACCTCCTCTGAAGTCTTTAGATGAGATAGAAGATAGAAAATTGGAGATTTTTTCCAAGAGTCGATCACCGGAAGAAACTCAGAGAGCTGCCAAAGTCCAAGATCTTTTGCCTAAGACTGTTCATTTGATGAACAACGTTCTATTCGCCGAAGATTATCGCAAACTCTGGAAGGAAGTGGAAGATCTACGCCAAAATGTAAAGCAGCTAAGGGAGATGCTTTTCCAAGAAGTATTAACCTCAAGTCGTCGCTTGCTTACAGATTTTGAATTAGATCATTGTCCAGTGTGCCTGCAACCAATTGATCGTGAAGCCTTATTGGCTTCTTTGGAAAAACGGATACGTGACGCTGAGCAAATTGCTCGTAAAAGCTCAGAGATCAAACAGCTTGGTCTGGGGCTTGCAGAACAAGTTCGAAATCAGATAGACCAGATTGAGCAATTGATTGTGCAGGTTCTTGAATTAGATTTGGACCTAGATAAGCTGTCATTAGAACAGTATATCGTACTAATGGAGAGCTTACTGACGGATTTACAAGCAGACCCAGTTGATATGCACCTTACCTCTCTAAATAATCTCGTTGAGACTTCGGAGGTAAAGGCTTTTTCGAGCAGCTTAAAAGATTTGCAGTCCACTTTACAATCCGAGAAAAAACGTTTGGAGCAAACTGAACAAGATAAACTGGCTATCAAGGTGATAGATTTGTTAACACGAGTTAAGGATGGTCATCAAGCCCTGGTGATTTTGCGTCCCCAATGTCGAGTAAAGTCTGCCACTTACTACGAAATGTCGGCTATCTACGATTGCTTTGTAAACACAAAACGGCAAGAGATCCAAAGTATCTATCGAGACCTCGAAGAAGATATCAAACGATTTTTCCAACTTTTGCACGCAGACGAGGGTTACCGTGGACTTCGGCTTGATGTTAAAGAGGGACGACGCGCCAGCACTGAAATTAGGATGGATTTTCACGAGCGAGAACGAGAAGACCCGAGAGCTTTTAATAGTGAAGGACATCTTGACTCTTTGGGGCTTTGTATATTCTTGGCGTTTGTCAAACGGTTCAATGCTGGTTTTCCTCTGCTGGTATTGGATGACGTTGTTAGTTCGATTGACTCTGGCCATCGTCAACGTGTCTGTGATTTACTTTTTCAGGAGTTTGGTGATTATCAGCTGTTTATTACCACTCACGATTATGTGTGGTTCGAAGAGTTAGCGGCATATCAACGTACACATAATAAGCAACATCTTTTCACAAATTTTCAAATTATCGACTGGTCGGTGGATAGCGGACCTCGTTTGGATAAATACAAACCTCGATGGGATAGGGCCGAAGAGAAGTTAGCTAATGGTGATAAAGATGGTGCGGCTGCCGACGCACGTAAAGCACTTGAATTTTTCTTATATGAAATTGCTGTTGCGACCAGAACATCAGTCGAAATAAAACGTGATAGTCGCTATGTCGTTAGTGAGTTGCATGATCCTTTTGTAAAACGCATCAAGAAGCTGGCGCCTGACGTTTACAATAATAATCTTGCCAAATTCGAAGCTCTAGAAAAAAATGCGATATTCGGAAATATGCTGGTGCATAATAATCCACGAGCTGCTAATGCCTCATTAGAAGAAGTAAAAAATTTCATGAACGCCGTCAAGGATATTGAGACCCTATTTTCTTGTAGCGAATGTGGACGCCTTGTAGAGTATCATCGCACAGCACGGTTAATAAAGTGTCGGTGTGGGGCAGTTATGTGGTCAACGCGAGGTTAGAGGAGAACTTTATGACTGACTTACCCTATAAACTTCAGTTAACAAACGGGTATGTTATAGATATGGCTCAAATTGCACGATTACTACGAATTGTTTGTGGAGCAGAACCTCAAAAGGGACGAATTTCGCAGGAATTCATTGCATCGGAACTTGGGTTTGCAGCGCAGCAAGATCGTCGCAATCGCACGAAAAACTTATGCAGCATGGCCGTGGCTTTTGATCTTATACGGCCAATAGTGCTGACTCCCACCAGTCTTGGGAATTTGGTCAATCAATTTGATCCATTTATGGATGATGTGGGAACACTTTGGCTATTACATTATCTCGTAAGTAGCAATGAACGTTACGTTGTTTGGAACCGGTTAGTTAATCAGGTGGTTCCTAATAATAACCGTTTCTCTACTGGTATAGCTCGCTCATATTTTGATGACTTAGATCAATTTTATTCCAATCACAGCATAAACAAACACCTTGCCAAGGAAATGCGCAGTGTGTGGAATGTGTACATCGATCAAACCTTTCACTATTTGGACTATATTAAGTCGGAAAGTGACCAGGTGTACATTCGGGGCGATGGTGAAGCGGTACCACCATCTATTTTCTTTGCAGCAGTTTTGTCTTACAAGGAACGATTTACCCCCGATGTTTCGACACTTGAGATATCCGCATTGGTCAATTCAGAGAATAGTCCCGGTCGCGTCTTCGGAATGACTTCCCGACAAGTACGTGATATTCTGGAAGAGGTCAAAGAGTTAGGGTACATTTATGTCGAGACACGGGCTGACCTTGATCAAGTTCGCTTTCGGGAAAATGATGACTTTCTGGCCGTTGTTCGCCAATATTATGAGGAACGGTAATTTGATGAGTAAAGTTCATCTGGATGACTTTGTTGGTCGACTTCGTCTTGATCGCCGGCGGAGTTTTATCATTACCGGTCGGCCTGGAGAAGGCAAAACCCATTTGGCCGTAAAAATGGCAAAAAAATATAACGGCCAGTATCTGGACTTGCTGGCCATATTTGCAGATGAACCCAACCTGGCAGCCGAAGTCGACATCTTTGATCCAGCCCGCTGTAAGAAGTTTCTACAACAGTATGTAACAGGTGACTTGGTTCTGGTCGATGAGATAGAGTTTTTGTGGCATCGCTGGGACGAACGGGAGAAGCGTGAATTTCTAAATATCATCAAGTTGTGGAGCAAGCCGGCCTTCTTTGGCGTATTCCTACCAACCGATGTCGTAATTGAGCAGTTTGAAATGCTCGACCAGGATCGCCATACTCGAATTTTTTCAATACACGACTTGCTACTGAATTATGACCATAAATATGCGCACATAGAAGGGGTTTCTATTATTGGGCAAAAAAGAGACGCGCATAGAGAGGGTTTCTATTGGTCAAAAGACCTTGAACAGTAGTTTTTCAAGCAAATGAGCAACTCCTCAGCATAGGGATGAGAGCTTGCCAAATCGATTCGATAGAGTTGTGACCGGCGAAAATGGAGCCGGGCCGGGATCGCCAGCAAGTCGCGGACAATGCGTTTGAGACCCCAGTCGGCAAAGGATGCATCGGCCAAGGCCCGATACTGAAAATCGGCCAGCAGGTTATGAGCCAGGTCGGTTAAGAGCACTAGACCTTTCTGGGCAGCAAAACTTTGCTTACGGC
>JAGRBZ010000488.1 GCA_020433805.1 Anaerolineae bacterium | reverse complement strand
TATGGGGATGTTCCAACCGGGCCACCAGTTGGGCTTCGGTTTCAAAGCGACGGATAAATTCAGGCCGGTTGGCAAAGTCAGGCAGAATGATTTTGATGGCGACATCACGCTCTACAGTGGTTTGTGTCGCGCGATAGACCACGCCGTACCCGCCCATACCGATGCGCTCGGCTAACTCAAAACCCCGCACCGCCCGCCCGCTAAGATCTTCGCTGCCGATCTCTTCAGGAAACGGTTGGGGCGTGGGCAAAGGGGCAGGATCTCGCTCGGCGCGCGCGAGCCGGATAAAGGCCAGATGCTCTGCTTCGGGAATATTCAAAGCCACAGCCAAATGCTCGGCAACCTGCACGGAGGGGCGCAAACTATCAGCCTCTATTTTGCGAATGGTAATGGCAGCACAGCCTACGCGCCGGCCTAATTCCGCCTGTGTTAACCCCAGTAGGTGTCGGCGTTCCTTAACAATTGAACCAAAGGGTACCCGCTGATCCACCTATTCCCTCCTTTGCTGGCTATCGCATGGCATTTCTGCCTAAGTTGATACAGCCTCAAGATGCGTTATGTGTTTGTCTGAGTAAAAATCAGAAAAAATGAGAGAGAAAATAACGTCTCTGAAATCAGCTAATTGGAGAATATAAGTCTTCTCGGGATGCCTCGTGCTAATTGGGGTTTTATGAAGTGGTAAATGTTGTTGAAGCTTTTGGAGAGCTGAAAGATTAATTTCAACAGATGTAAATCCATTATAAGCCAGAGTAACCAACCATTCAAGGGGGTTATGGGGTTTATATCGCTTTTGTATCGGTCAGTTTTGAGGGGTTTGGTGCATAGTTCAAATATTAAGCAAGGAGTTTGCAAAAAAACCAGCATATTTATCGTAACAAATCCAAGGCCGCAATTTTTGACAACAGACCAAACCACAACTAAACTAACCTTAAGATCGCATGTAAGGTCTTACCTAATTGAATATGGTTTACTATTATCTTCGGGGCATGGTGAGGCGTCTTGATGACGCCAATTCCTGACCGGCGGTATGATCTGTCATTTCGACAGGTTAAGCCCGTGACCCTCATCCATAGTACAACATCGGATGAGGTGGATTCGGTGAGAGGCCGAAGCCGACGGTATAGTCCGGATGGGAGAAGATAAAACGCAAACCGGCTGTCTGTTTGGAGGCGAGTTACGCAAGTTGCCGACTATCCAAGCAGGGGGTAGGGGGTAGGAAGTAGGGATTAAGGGTCATAGCTTGATGATCACTTACGCTTTACTTCTTACGCCTTACTTTCTGTGAGGGTAGGGTTACATTGGCACTTTTTGGTACTTCTCGCTTTGAATAGGCGGTTGATCTGGTTTGGGTTTGTTACGTCATCTCTATGCCCCCGCTTTTTTCTTGGCGGGGGTTTGTTGTTTGGCGTAGTTTTTAGATGGCCTGCTGTTACGATGGATAACGGCGGGACATCGTATTTTGCTTTCCCTGCGCTCCGAAGATACCTATTCGGAGCGTTTTTTTATGGAACAACATCATACGTTTATGCAAAGAGCCTTGGCGCTGGCCCGGCAGGTCGAGGGCTACACCAGCCCCAATCCAGTGGTCGGGGCGGTGGTGGTTCGGGGCGGTCAGATTGTGGGCGAAGGGTATCACCGCCGAGCCGGTGCGCCCCACGCCGAGGTCGAAGCGCTGCATGCTGCCGGTCAACGGGCTCACGGCGCTACCCTGTATGTTACCCTGGAACCGTGCAACCACTACGGTCGCACCCCGCCCTGCACAGAGGCCCTTATTAAGGCCGGTATCGCCCAGGTGTTTTACGCCACCAGCGATCCCAACCCGCTGGTTGCCGGCAGCGGTCACCGGCGACTGGTCGAAGCCGGGCTGGCCGTTCATCAAGGTCCGTGTACCGCCGAAGCGCAGCTTCTCAATCGCTTCTTCTTCCATTATATACGCACGAAACAGCCGTATACCGTCGCCAAGTTTGCGGCCAGCCTCGACGGCAAGATCGCCACCCATACCGGCCACAGCCAGTGGATTACGGGCGATGCAGCCCGTCAAAAAGGGCACACGCTGCGCCATCGCGTTGATGCTATTCTTATCGGTGCGAACACGGCCATCGCCGATAACCCCCGCCTAACCACGCGCCTCCCTCAACCCGAAGTACGCCATCCACTACGCATCGTTCTCGACAGCCGGGGGCGGGTTCCGCCAACAGCCACTCTATTTCAACCGGATCTGCCCGGCCAAACCATCGTCGCCACCACCGAGGCGATGCCCCTTTATCATCAAACTCACCTCAAACAGCAAGGTATCAAAATCCTAACGCTACCGGCTACCCCGGTAGGCCAGGTCGATATAGAGGCACTGCTCATCGCGTTAGGCCGGCGTCACGTTACCAGCCTGATGGTAGAGGGAGGCAGCGAAACCTTAGGCACCTTTTTCGAGCGCGGCTACGTCAACGAAGTATGGGCCTTTATCGCCCCGATGATTATCGGCGGGCAAGGTGCGCCTGGCCCGGTCGGCGGCACCGGTTTTGCCGCGCTGGCCCAGGCCTGCCGCCTGCAATCGCCCACCGTCGAAACCGTTGGCTGCGATTTTTTGTTGCGCGGCTTTGTTCAAAGTACGCTCACGCCAACTATGCAAACTATTGAAACCCTAGAAAGGAGCTAACCATGTTTACCGGAATTGTGGAAGAGATCGGCACCGTCAGCCGCCTGTGGCGCACCGGAGCCGGTTACAACCTGATGATACAAGCCCGAACGGTACTGGACGATGTCAAGTTAGGCGACAGCATTGCCGTCAACGGCACCTGCCTGACGGTTACCCATTTTGACGCCCACAGCTTTACCGTGGGCCTGGCCCCTGAAACCCGCAACCGCACCAATCTGGAACATTTGCGGGAGGGGCAGCGGGTTAATCTGGAGCGCTCAGTAACACCCACCACCCGTATGGGCGGCCATTTTGTGCAGGGCCACATCGACGGCGTCGGCACCATTACCCAATTTCGGCCCGATGCCGATGCGCTGTGGGTGACGGTGCAGACCACACCGGACATCATGCGCTACATCGTACCGAAAGGCTTCATCGCGCTTGATGGTGTCAGCCTGACGGTGGTTGATGTTTTTGAGGATCGCTTCACGGTGACGCTGGTGGCCTACACCCAGCAGCACATCATCCTGCCCCAAAAGCAAATCGGCTACACCATCAACATCGAGGTCGATATTCTGGGCAAATATGTTGAGAAAATGATGAGCCACCCCTCGGCGCAACCGGCGGGTATTAGCCTCGATTTTCTGGCGCAACACGGCTACCAATAGTCAGGAGACAAACGATGACACAGTACACATTAGACTCAATTGAAGAGGCCATAGCCGCGTTGCAGGCCGGTCAAGCCATTATCGTAGTCGATGATGAAAACCGCGAGAATGAGGGCGATCTGTTGGTCGCTGCCCAATTTGCAACGCCGGACATCATCAACTTTATGGCCCAAAAGGCGCGGGGTCTCATCTGCGTGGCGCTCACCGGCCCAACGCTCGACCGGCTTAATATTCCGATGATGGTGCCCGAAGCCGAGAATAGCTCCGGCTTTGGCAGCCCCTTCACCGTTTCGGTCGAGGCCGCAACCGGCGTTACCACCGGTATCTCCGCCGCCGACCGGGCCAGAACGGTGCAGGTGCTGATCGACCCCGCCAGTACCGCCGCCGACATCGCCGTGCCTGGTCATATGTTCCCCTTGCGAGCGCATCCCGCCGGTGTGTTGGCTCGACGCGGTCACACCGAAGCCGGAGTCGATTTACCCCGGCTAGCCGGTTTGACTCCGGCGGCGGTTATCTGCGAGGTAATGGCCGAAGACGGCACGATGGCCCGCCTACCTGAATTGTGCCGGTTCGCTGCCGACCACGACCTAAAGATTATTTCTATCGAGGCGCTGGTCAACTACCGGCAGCAGCACGAACCGCTGCCGACCGTTACCCATGTCGATGCAGCCCAACTGCCGACCCGCTACGGGCAGTTTAAGGTCACGGCCTATCGCGATGGCCACAATCAGGAGCACCTTTTACTCAGTTTGGGCCAGGCCGCAAGCCAACCACCGCTGGTGCGGATTCACTCCGAATGTTTAACCGGCGATGTCCTCGGCTCGCTGCGCTGCGACTGCGGCGAGCAGCTTGAGAGTGCCTTAAGTCGCATCGCCCAAGAAGGGGAGGGCATGCTGCTCTATCTGCGGCAGGAGGGTCGCGGCATTGGGTTGGCCAACAAAATTCGGGCTTATGCGCTGCAGGACGGCGGCATGGATACGGTTGAGGCCAATGTCTGCCTGGGCTTTCCACCGGATCAGCGCGATTACGCCGTCGCCGCCGCTATGCTGCGTGACCAGGGCATCGCCTCCGTGCGGCTTATGAGCAACAATCCGCACAAAGCCATCGACCTGGAAGCCAACGGCATTCGGGTTGTCGAGCGCGTGCCGCATCAAGTTCGGGCCAGGCCCGAAAACGCACGGTATTTGCAGACGAAGGTGGAGAAGATGGATCATCAGATGACGGTGTTGTAAATGGTAACTGGTAACTGGAGATTGGAGATTAGGAGATTGGAGGTTAAGAGATTTTTAAGCGCCATCTTTATATCTCCTAATGACAATAATCCTTTGTGATCAGCTACCCTAGATCTAACTATCTCACACCAAACAAACCTTTTTAAGAGAGGAATATAATGAAACAACTTTATTCGGGTAATCTTATTGGCAGTGGCTTAAAAATCGGTATCGTGTCATCGCGATGGAACGATTTTATGGGCAGTAAGTTGTTGGAAGGGGCGCAGGATGCGCTTATTCGGCATGGCGTCGATGCCGGGGATATTGATGTGGCGATGGTGCCGGGCAGTTTTGAACTGCCGCTGGCAGCGCAAAAGATGGCGCACAGTCGGCGGTATGATGCGGTGGTGTGCTTAGGCGTGGTTATTCGCGGAGCCACGCCCCATTTCGAGTACGTGGCCGGTGAAGCAGCGAAGGGTATCGCTCAGGTCGCTTTGCAAAGCGGGATGCCGGTTACATTTGGCGTGGTTACGACCGACACACTGGAGCAGGCTATCGAGCGGGCAGGCAGCAAAGCCGGAAACAAGGGAGCCGAGGCCGCACTGGCCGCCATCGAAATGGCGAATTTGCTGCGCCAAATTGGCGAGGCATGATCGCGCCGTTAATGCGTCTGCTGCTGGCCAGACACGGCGAGACGGAGGCCAACCGGCACGGAGCCTTTCTGGGCCGAACCGACTCGCCGCTGACGGCCGGTGGTAGAGATCAGATGCAGACCTTAGCCAAAGCCTTGGTCGGGAAGCCGCTGGCGGCGATCTATACCAGCCCTCTCCAGCGTGCCTTCGAGACAGCGCAAACCATCGCCCGGCATCATCCATGCCCTTTCACGGTCGATGAGCGATTGCTAGAGCAGGATTTCGGACAGTGGGAGGGATTAACGTTTGATGAAGTCGCCGGACGTTTTCCCATCGACTTTGCCGCCTGGCAAGCAGAGGCTACGATAAAAGGGCCAACCGATGGTGAAACACTAATGCAGGTTCGTGAGAGGGTTGTCGCGCTATACAGCGATGTAGTCAATCGGCACCAGCACCAAACCGTCTTACTGGTGGCGCATGGCGGCGTGCTCAATGCACTAGTGTGCGCGTTGTTGCAAACTCCGCTGCGGTGGCTGTGGGCCTACCAGTTTCAACCGGGTTCATTGAGTGAGGTACTGGTTTTTGAAGAGGGGTGTGCGTTAACGCGCTTGAATAGCGTCTAACGACCGGGGGGAGAATTAGTGCGTAGTTCGTAGTGCGTATTAACCGTTTTCAAGTACGCACTACGAACTACGCACTATATCAACAATTACGTGATACTCACATCACTTCACTACCCATACCGTGCTGAATGGCGATGACG
>JAGRBZ010000487.1 GCA_020433805.1 Anaerolineae bacterium | reverse complement strand
AATCCGTGATGGCGTGGTGATTACCGTCGATCAGGAACTGGGCGATTTTACCCAAGCCGACGTTCTCATCGAAGACAATCTGATAGCCGCGGTTGGCCCTAACCTGCCGGTTGACGATGCCCACATCATCGACGGCTCACGCATGATTGTGCTGCCCGGCCTGGTCGACACCCATCGCCACACCTGGCAAAGCGTTCTGCGCGGCATTGCGTCCGACTGGACCCTGGGTCAATATTTCGAGCGCATCCGGGCCGGGATTCCGCCGGCCTATCGCCCGGAAGATGTCTACGCGGCCAACTTGATAGGCGCGCTGGAGGCCCTGAACAGCGGCATCACCACCATGCTCGATTGGTCGCATATTATGAACAGCCCGGAACACGCCGATGCCGCCATTCAGGCGCTCGAAGACGCCGGGCTGCGAGCCATTTTTGCTCACGGTACGCCCAGCGATCCGCCTTCGGAATGGTATTTTCAGAGTACCCGTCGTCACCCCGAGGATGTGAAACGCCTGCGCCGGAGCCGGTTCGCGAACAACGAAGGGCGGGTCACTCTGGCGATGGCCATCCGCGGCCCGGATTTCTCGACGATGGAGACCACCGCCGCTGACCTGCGGCTGGCCCGCGAGTTAGGCTTGCGCGTGACCATGCACATCGGCGGCGGATTACGCGGCGGGCAGATGCGCTCGATTGAGCGGCTGCACGAGGCCGGGCTGCTGGGGCCGGATATGACCTTTGTCCACTGCAACTGCTGCGCCGATCACGAACTGCGCATGATGGCTGAAACCGGCGGCACGGCCTCGGTCTCGGCCAGGGTGGAAATGCAGATGGGCCATGGTATGCCGGCCACAGGTCGCTTGCTGCGGGCCGGAGTGCGCCCCAGCCTGAGCGTTGATGTGGTCACGGCTGTCGGCGGCGATCTGTTTGACGAGATGCGCACCGCCCTGCAAATGGAACGAGCGCTGCAAAATCAGGCGGCTATGGCTCAGGGGCGGCAAGCCACCGAACTTGAGCTAAAAGCCAAAGATGTATTGGCCTTTGCTACCATCGACGGGGCCAGAACGTGCGGCCTGGGCGATAAAATCGGCTCAATTACGCCGGGTAAGCAAGCCGATCTCATTCTTCTGCGCCGGGATACCTTCAACCTGACCCCACTGAACGAGCCGTGCGGGTCGGTGGTGCTGTCGGCCGGGCCGGAAAATGTGGATACCATCTTCGTCGGCGGAAAAATGGTCAAGCAGCATGGCAAGCTGCTAAATTGTGACATCGAGCGCGTGCTTCAGTTAGCCACGTCAAGCCGCGATCACCTGTTTAACACCGCCGGGGTGCCGATTGGCTCAACGCCGGTGGATTTTAAACAAACCGCATAAAACTTTGCTATCACGCGTTAGCGGTTGATAGAGGAGGTGCTATAAAAAAAGAACACAAGCCATTACGCTGTGATGTTGAAATCTTTTCTGATCAAGGACGATATTTTTTCGAGCGACCCACATAGCCGTTTTATCGAAAAAAACTCATTAAACCAAAGGGGGAAATGATGAGAAGTATCCAGATGTCTCTATTGAAGTTATTCACACTGTTCGTTGTATTATTTGTTGTGGCCGCCTGTGGTGCCTCAACACCTGAACCGGCCGCTCCGGCCGAGGAACCGGCTGCCGAAGAAGCACCCGCTGAAGAAGCTGAACAAGCAGCAGAGGCCGAAGAACCGGCTGCCGAAGAAGAAGCGATGGCCGAGCCGTCGGGCGATCCCATCCGCATTGGGAGTTCGTTGTCGTTGACCGGCCCATTTGGTGCGACGGCCGCCGTCCACAAAATCATCGGCGATGAGTTTGTCAAGAAAATCAACGCCGAAGGTGGCTTGCTGGGCCGCCCCGTTGAGTGGGTCCTTTTTGACGACGAGTCGGTTCCGGACAAAGCCGCGGCTCTCTACGAACGTTTAATTACCGAAGAGGAAGTCGATCTGCTGATCGGCCCCTATGGCACCGGCAACATCACCGCCGCTATGAACGTCGCCGAACGCTATGGCTATGTTTTTCCTCACCACACCGGTAGTTTAACCTACGCCTACACCTATGACAAGCATTTCCCTATGTGGTACACCGGCTTACACCCCAACATTACCACCGCCAACTTGCTTTTTGACGCCCTTGAAACCTCTGAAAATCCGCCTGAAACCATCGCCTTTGTCGTTAACCAATTCCCCGGCTCCAAATTTATGGCTTACGGACAGGAAGGCACCGA
Source organism: Anaerolineae bacterium (assembly GCA_020433805.1). Taxonomy (GTDB): domain Bacteria; phylum Chloroflexota; class Anaerolineae; order 4572-78; family J111; genus JAGRBY01. Next base: position 3,678 of record JAGRBZ010000487.1, on the reverse strand, counting down.
CGAGGGCGGCGCGGTTAAAATTGCGCAAGATCGCGGTTACGATGTCGCCCTGGAAGTGGAATTCCCGCTGACCATCAACGACTGGGGTCCCATTGCCGCTCAAGTACGCGACGCCGATCCCGATTTCATTTACCTGGCCGGTCTGGGTTTGAATGCCAATGGGCTGATGGAAGCGTTACAGGCGATTGATTACCAACCCCGTGGCTTCTTTGTTCTGTGGCCGGCAGCCGGTCCGCTCCTGGCTCTGGGCGATGCCGCCGAGGGCGTGATGTCGGTGACGTTGTTTGAAGAACATGAACCCTTCCTCTCCAACCCCGGCGCGGCCGAAATGGTCGAAAAGTTTGGTGCAGCCGCCGAGGAAGCCGGTATGGGCTATACCGCAGTCGAAACGCAAGCTTCCGTTTCTTGGGCTACCTGGCAAGTGTTGACCACGGCTGTCAAAGAGACAGGTAGCCTTGACCAGGATGAACTGTCCGAATGGCTGCATAACAATACCGTTCAAACCGTAATGGGCCCCGTTAACTTTGATGCCAGCAACCAGAATTACGGTCCCGACCTGCAAAAGATCAAGCAGGTTCAAAATGGCGAGTGGATAGTCGTTTATCCGGCAGATTTTGCTAAAGACGGTGCCGCTGTAGCGTATTCGTCAAACTGAAATAGGACTCACGCAGTTCGTGTCATTTCGAGCGACCCATTCGACTACGCTCAGGGCAGGCTATAGGAGCGAGAAATCCCCCAGAACGTTATTTGCAACCAAACGCTCTAGGGATTTCTCCGCCTTCGGCTACGAAATGACCTAAATAACCCTGGTATTCGATCAAACGCTGGGCGGAGTATTTACCCCCTAATCCCTACTACCTACCCCTTACCCCCTTCCTTACAGCCCTATGCATCCAAAACGGCCCGGACTTTGCGCCGCAGCGCCTCGGGCGTAAACGGCTTTTCTAAGAATTCCTTATCAGGGTCTAAGACGCCGTGCCGCATAATGACATTATTGGTATAGCCCGAAATATAAAGCACTTTAATCCCGGGCCGAACGGCGGTTACGGCTTCAGCTAGCTGCTGCCCGTTCATACCGCCGGGCAGGATGACATCGGTAACCAGTAAATGAAAGGGGGCCGTAGACTGTTGGGCCAGGTGGAGCGCGGCCTGGCCCTGGCGCGCCGTAACCACCGTGTAGCCGGCTTGTTCCAGAATGCGCCGGGTGAGATCCTGGACCTGCGCTTCGTCTTCAACCAGCATGATGGTTTCCGAACCGTTTAAGGCCTCAATGGGCACCGGTGGCGACAGCACGGTTCCAACCGTCGACTCGACCCGAGGCAAATATATTTTGAACGTGGTGCCCTGCTCCGGCTCGCTGTACAACCAAATATGGCCGCTGCTTTGTTTGACAATGCCGTGTACCGTGGCCAGCCCCAGGCCGGTGCCCCGGCCGGGTTCTTTGGTGGTAAAAAACGGTTCAAAGATATGGGCTTTTGTGGCCGTGTCCATACCGTGGCCGGAGTCGCTAATGGCCAGCATCACGTACGACCCGGCAACTACCTCAAAATGGCGCTGCGCGTAAGCGCTGTCTAATTCTACGTTGGCCGTTTCCACGGTGAGCTGTCCGCCCTCAGGCATGGCGTCCCGGGCATTGATGGCCAGGTTGATGATGATTTGGTCGACCTGGCCGGGGTCCATCTTGACCCGCCCCAAATGGGGGTCGAGATAGGTGGTCAAGTGAATATTTTCGCCAATCATTCGGGTCAGCATCTTCGTCAGGTTGCTAACCAGGGTATTGAGGTCAAGAACGTGGGGGTGCAGAACTTGCTTGCGACTAAAGATTAACAGATGTCGCGTTAAGGCCGTGGCGCGATCAGCCGCCGCGATAATTTGTTCGATATCCTGCCGCAGGGCATTTTCATCGTCAAGCGGGCCGTCCAACATCATCTGCCCCACCCCGGTAATCACCGTTAGCAGGTTGTTGAAATCGTGGGCGACGCCGCCGGCCAGTTGGCCGATGGCCTCCATCTTTTGCGCTTGATGAAGCTGCTCTTCAAGCTGTCGCTGCTTGGTGATATCGCTGACCACGCCATAAATAAATTGAGACCCACCCCGCTGCTCAACCCGGGCGCTGTCGCGCACCCAAATCACCGTGCCATCGGCTTGAATCAGGCGGTACTGCGTTTCGCCGGCGTGCCCCTGGCATAACTGCTCCCGCTGCTTCCGGGCCACCGCCCGGTCTTCGGGATGAATGACGGTGGTCGACCAGAAGGTCCAATCGGTTAAAAACTTATCGGGCGGGTATCCGGTCAGGGCCTCAACGTTAGGCGATAAATACAGGTTTTTATAATGGCCGGCGGCGGTGACCTCGGTCATATAGATATGGTCGCTGATGGAGGTTACCACCCGGCGGAAGCGGTCGGACAACTGCGCATTTTGCAGCGCAATGGCAATTTGGTCGCCCACTTCGCGCACAATCGCCGCATGTTCAGCCGTAAACGCATCCGGCGCAGTCGATAGAAAGACCAGGCCGCCCAGCAGCGCGCCCTGCACCGTGAGCGGTGTCCCCAGGAATGATTGAGCCCCTTCGGCTTCTAACCGCTGCCACACATCCGGAGCCAGCGACTGCAACACCGGGCCGGTGAGCACCTGCTCGGGCTGCTGTTTTAGCAGCTCGATGGTTTGCTTCAGCGGCGCTAACGGAAAACGGCGGTCCGGGCTGGGGTCGCTGCGGGCGGCCATCCGTTCAACCAGAGTAACACCCTCCCCCCGTTCAAAGTCAAACAGGCTAATGTTGGCCCGATGGTAAGGAATGAGCGACTGTAAATTATCCAGCGTGGCCCGGGCCGTCTCATTAGCCGATTGCGCCGTTAGAATGGCTTTGTCGATGTGGCGCAAAAGCTCCAGCCGATCGGCGTAACGTTGCAGCAGCGCTTCGGCCGCTTTGCGTTCGGAAACATCGCGCAAAATAGCGGTCAGGAGTTTTTGGCCCTGAATTTGTCCTTGTGAGATTGAGGCTTCGATGGGAAACGCGCTGCCGTCGGCCCGCAGCCCGCTCACCTCACCCAATTCGCCCATCCGGCGGCTGGTTACCCCGGTTTGGGCAAAGACTTTAAGATGCTGCCGGTGCGCCTGCCGAAAGCGGGGCGGAATAAAGCGGGCCAGCGGTTGGCCCAATGCCTCTGAGGCCGGCAGCCCAAACATGGTTTCAGCGGCCGGGTTAAACAAGACAATGCGTTGGTTGTCGTCCACTGTGATAATGGCATCCATCGCCGAGTCGATAATGGCGGCCAGGCGGGCCTGGCTTTCTTGCAGGGCGGCCTCAATTTGCATGCGCTCGCTAATATCAACATAGGTAACAATGATGATACTGAGTTGATTATTGTTAGAATAGACGGGAAAGGCGTTAGCCAGCGCCCAGCGGGGCAGGGGTTTGTTTGGCCGGGGAATACCCACAATGTACTGATGAAGTGGTTTGTGGCCGGTTAGCACCAAATTAACCGGATACGCTTCCACCGGCATAGCCTGGCCATCCGTTTGCAAAAAGAGCCAGGCCGGATCGTTTGCTGTCATACCGTACAATTGGACCTCAGTCAACCCCAAGATGCTACAGGCTACGTGGTGAGTCGCAGCACATATTAAACAGAATAAGTCGCAGCAGATATTGAACATTTACAAAGGAATAAGTCGCAGCAG
>JAGRBZ010000486.1 GCA_020433805.1 Anaerolineae bacterium | reverse complement strand
CGAGGCCCAGGATAAGCTATTGGCCGTGACCACCCTCTCTTTTGATATCGCGGTGTTGGAGCTGTTTTTACCGCTCACGGTCGGCGCTCAGGTGATCATTGTTAATCACGACACCGCTCAGGACGGACGTTTGCTGGGCGAGGCGCTGACCACCCGCCAAGCCACAGTGATGCAGGCTACACCGGCGACCTGGCGACTGCTGCTGGAGAGCGGTTGGCCCGGTGATAGCGGACTGAAGGCGTTGTGTGGAGGTGAGGCCTTGCCGCGTCAACTGGCCAACCAATTGTTGGACAAGGTAGACGACCTGTGGAATATGTATGGTCCGACCGAAACAACTATCTGGTCGGCACTTCACCGGGTGACCTCGGGCCAAGATGCGGTGCCGATTGGCCGGCCCATTGCCAATACGCGAATTTACGTCTTGGACAGCCGGCTACAACCTGCGCCCATCGGGGTTCCTGGAGATCTTTACATCAGTGGTGTCGGTTTGGCACGGGGATACCATCATCGCCCGGATTTGACGCAGGCAAAATTCATCGACAATCCCTTCGAACCCGGCACAAAGCTGTATCACACCGGCGATTTGGCGCGCTGGTTGCCCAGCGGTGAGCTTGAGTTTTTAGGGCGGATTGACCATCAGGTCAAGGTCAGAGGTTTTCGGATTGAGTTGGGTGAAATCGAGACGGTCTTAAGCCGGTATCCACAGGTCGAAAATTGTGTCGTGCTGGCTCGAGAACATGGCCCAGGCGATAAACGCCTGGTGGCCTACCTCGTGGTTGAGCCAACTGAGCCGCAAATTGAAGCGGTTGAGGGCAACGCATTACCGGTGACACAACTGCGACAGTACCTCAAACAGCAGTTACCCGACTACATGATCCCCTCAGCCTTTGTGCTGTTGGACGCCTTCCCCTTAACGCCCAACGGTAAAATCGACCGCATGGCCTTGCCGGCACCGGAATGGCGAGCCGGGCCGACCTATGTGCCACCCCAGACAACCACCCAAACAAGTCTGGCTGGCATCTGGGCCGAGGTGTTGGGGATCGAGTCGGTGGGCATTCACGACGATTTCTTTGACGTTGGTGGCCATTCGCTGCTGGCCACCCAGGTTATCTCCCGTATCCGAACCACCTGCCAGGTTGAGTTGCCCTTAGGGCTGATCTTTGAATATCCTACTGTGGCCGAGTTGGCAGCCCAGGTAGACCAAGCCCAACCAACACGCCTGCCACCGATTGAGCCGGTTGCCTGGTCAGAGCGACTATCTTTATCTTTTGCTCAGCAACGGCTCTGGTTCTTGGAGCAGTTCGGAGTCGACAGCGCCTACAATATTTCGGCTGCCCTCAAGTTGCGTGGACCGCTCAATATTGCCGCACTGAAACAGGCGCTGCAAACCATCGTTGACCGGCATGAAGTGCTGAGGACGACCTTCGCGATGGTGGCCGGCCAAGCCGAGCAGAGTATTGCTGCTCAAGCGACGATTGAGTTACCCGTGGTTGAGGTACGGGCTGACTCTATCCCCGGTTTGGCCCGGCAGGAAATGTTGACACCTTTCGACCTATCCCAGGACCTGATGCTGCGCGTTAAACTGCTGCGGCTGTCGGCTCAGGAGCACGTGATGCTCGTGACCTTACATCATATTGCCTGCGATGGCTGGTCGATCGGTGTCTTAATTCGAGAACTAACCCGCCTGTATCAGGCGTTTGACCAAAACCAACCCTCACCCCTGCCCGCCTTGCCCATTCAATACGCTGACTTTGGTCACTGGCAGCGCCGGTGGTTACAAGACGATGTCTTGAGCCGCCAACTCAGCTACTGGCAGCAGCAGTTGGCCGGTGCCCCCCAGTCGTCCACACTGCCGACCGACCGACCGCGCCCGGCTATCCAAACCTTCCGAGGGAGGGCGCTCCCCGTCACTCTCAGCGCTGAATTAACCGAGCAACTCAGGCGGTTGAGCCACCAAACCGGCACAACCCTGTTTATGACTTTGCTGGCCGCCTTCAAAGTGTTAATGTATCGCTACAGTGGGCAGACCGATGTGGTGGTCGGTTCGGCCATTGCCAACCGTAATCGGCACGAAATCGAAGCCTTGATCGGCTTTTTTGTCAACACCTTAGTGCTGCGGACCGATCTATCCGGCGACCCTTCATTTAGCGAGTTGTTAGAACGGGTCAAAGGGGTCACTCAAGCCGCCTATGAGCATCAGGATTTGCCGTTTGAGCACCTGGTCGAGGTCGTGCAACCGGACCGGCTTTTAAGCCACACCCCGTTGGTTCAGGTGAACTTTATTTTACAGAATGCGCCGCTGCCCCCCTTAGCCTTACCCGATTTGGAGGTCAGCCCGCTGGTGGTCGAGGTCGAGCGAACCCGGTTCGACCTCGACATGCACCTGTGGGAGGTTGGCGATACCTTGCAGGGGACCCTCATGTACAACACCGACCTGTTTGAAGCGGCGACGATGAACCGGTTCATCGGCCATTTTCAACAGGTACTGACGGGCATTGTGACCGACCCTGAGCGCTCGATTGCCGATCTGCCCCTGCTCACGGCAACTGAGCGGGAGCAACTGCTGGTAGCGTGGAACGAGACCGAGGTCTCATATCCTCACGACCAATGCCTTCACCAGTTGTTTGAGGCGCAGGTCGAACGTACGCCGGATGCGGTGGCCGTGGTCTTTGAAGATAAACAAATGAGCTATGGGGAGTTGAATCAGCAGGCCAACCAACTGGCCCGGCATCTCCGGTCGCTGGGCGTTGGTCCGGATGGCCTGGTCGGCATCTGTGTCGAGCGCTCGCTGGAGATGATGGTCGGGCTGCTGGGCATTCTCAAAGCGGGAGGAACTTACATCCCGCTGGACCCGGCCTTTCCCGCCCAGCGACTGGCCTACATCCTGCAAGATGCCGGCATTACGACCCTGATCACGCAGCAAGTGCTGATCGACCAACTGCCGGAGCATGCGGCCCAAACGGTTTATCTCGATACCGCTGGACCGGCCATCGCGGCCCAGGCTACTGACAATGTGGCCGTTGCGGTTGGGTCGGAACAGTTGGCTTACATCATCTACACCTCCGGTTCAACGGGTCGGCCCAAAGGGGTTCAGATTAGCCATCGGGCCGTGGTCAACTTCCTGACGGCAATGCAGCAGCAGCCGGGGATCGAGAGCCAGGATAAGTTGCTGGCTGTCACGACCCTGTCGTTTGATATCGCGGTGTTGGAGCTATTTCTCCCGCTGACGATCGGCGCTCAAGTGATCTTGGTTGCACGGGAGACGGCTGGGGATGGCCATCGGTTAGGTCAGGTGCTGGCAGCCCGCCAGGCGACAATGATGCAGGCCACGCCGGCGACGTGGCAACTGCTGCTGACGAGCGGCTGGTCCGGTGCTAGGGGACTGAAGGCGTTATGTGGGGGTGAGGCCCTGCCCCGTCATCTGGCCGACCAACTGCTGGGCAAGGTGGGTGAATTGTGGAATATGTATGGCCCGACCGAAACGACCATCTGGTCGACGCTTTATCGGGTGGCGGCGAATGATGATGCGGTGCCGATTGGGCGACCAATCGCCAATACCCGGATTTACATTTTAGACAGCCAGCTACAACCGGTGCCGATCGGGGTGGCTGGGGGACTTTACATCGGTGGTGCCGGTCTGGCCCGGGGGTATCATCATCGTCCGGAGCTGACCGAGGAAAAATTCATCGACAACCCCTTCCAACCCGGTACAGAGCTGTATGGCACGGGCGACGTGGCACGCTGGCTGCCCGACGGTCACCTTGAGTATCTAGGACGGCGTGATCATCAGGTCAAGGTCAGAGGTTATCGGATTGAGTTGGGTGAGATAGAGCAGACTTTGCTGCAGGCTGAGGCTATCCGAGCAGCAGTGGTGTTGGCTAAGAGCGACAAATACGGCGACAAATATCTGTGTGCCTACTACACCGCTCCTCAGGTCAAAAGCCGAGCGGAATTGAGAACGCTGCTGGCCCAAACCTTGCCGGAATATATGCTGCCGGCTCATTTTGTACGGGTCGAGGCCATGCCCCTGACGCCCAACGGCAAGATTGACCGTCAGGCGCTGGCCGAGCAAACCGAGCAGCCATCTCACCCCCCTGCGCCCGCCCTCCCTAAGACGGAGCTCGAGCAGCAAATGGCAACCATCTGGCAGGAGGTCTTGGAACTGGCGGTGGTTGAACCGGATGACAAATTCTTTGAAATCGGGGGGACCTCGCTCAACAGCATTCGGCTGGTCGAGCAGATTGAGAAAAAGTTGGGGTTAAAACTTGAGGTCATAGCCATCTTCAAGTACCCGACCGTCAGAGCGTTGAGCGCTTATGTGGCCTCGTTACAACAATCTGACCCTTTATCTTCACGTTCGTCGTCAATGCAGGCGATACCAGAACCCCGTCTGGTCAAACAGGCTCAAGATTGGCCGGCGTATTATGAAGACTCCATCGCCCTTATCGGGATGTCCTGTCAATTTCCGGATGCGGACAATCAGTGGGCTTTTTGGGACAACTTGACCCAGGGGCGGGCCAGCGTCGATTTCATTGCTGATGAGGCGTTAGCGGCCCTCAACTTGCCTAATGCCTTAGTCCAGCATCCCGGTTACAAACGCTATCAGGCCGGACTTGAGGACAAAGATAGGTTCGATGCCGCCTTTTTTCAAATCGCTCCGCGCCAGGCCGAATTGCTGGATCCCCAGGTCAGGCTGTTGCTGCAACACGGCTGGGCGGCCATCGAGGATGGCGGTTACACGCCCGCTCAAATACCCGATACCGGCGTCTTTATGACCGCGACCGAAAACGGCTATCAAGCGCTGTTGCCCTTTGAGGCCGCAGCTACCGAGGGGCTGCCCGTGACCGAACTTTATCCGGCCTGGTTGCTGGGCCAACCGGGTACCTTACCGACCCTGATTGCCTACAAATTGGGCTTGAAGGGACCGGCCTACTTTGTCCATTCCAACTGCTCCTCCGGCTTAACAGCCCTGCACGCGGCTTATCAGAACCTGTTATCCGGGGAATGTCAACAGGCGTTGGTCGGAGCGAGTGCGATGACGCTTATGCCGGGCTACTTTTACCAGGAGGGCTTGAACTTTTCGAGTGATGGCCGGTGTAAGACATTTGATGCTGACGCTGATGGTTTTGTGCCGGGGGAGGGGGTGGCGGTGCTGTTGTTGAAACGGCTGCCGGAGGCCATCCGCGCCGGGGATCATATTTACGCCCTGCTGCGAGGGATGAGTATCAACAATGACGGAGCCGACAAAGCGGGCTTCTATGCACCCAGCATTCAAGGCCAACAGGCGGTGGTCACCAAAAGCCTGGAAAGCAGTGGGGTTGACCCGGCCACCATCGAATATCTGGAAGCACATGGCACCGGCACCCGGTTGGGGGATCCAATCGAACTGGCGGCTCTGACCGAAGCGTATCGAGCTTACACGACCAAAAGGCAATATTGCGGCATAGGTTCGGTGAAGACCAATATCGGCCACTTAGATACAGCAGCGGGCTTGGCCGGGCTAATCAAAGCCGCGTTGGCGGTGTATCACGGTCAGATGCCGCCGTCGTTGAATTACAGCCACCCCAATCCCCAGATCGATTTTGCCAATTCGCCCTTCTATGTGGTCACCGAACCGACGCCGTGGGTTGGTCAAGAGTATCCCCGGCGAGCGGCGGTGAGTTCGTTAGGCATTGGCGGGACCAATGTCCACGCCATCCTGGAAGAGTATGAAGAGGCAGGAGGCGGACAGGCAGAGCGTGAAGACGGACAGCCGTATCTGGTGGTGTTATCAGCCAAGAATGAAGAGCGGCTGAGAGCGTATGCGGAAAAGATGGTAGCCTTCCTGAGCAATGGCCCGGCAACTGAACAAAGCCTGTCATTAGCCGGCCTGGCCTACACGTTGCAGGTGGGGCGAGTGGCGATGGACAGTCGGCTGGCCTTGGTGGTGACCGGTATCGAGGCGTTG
>JAGRBZ010000485.1 GCA_020433805.1 Anaerolineae bacterium | reverse complement strand
TGACGGTCAGCCCCCAACTGGTTGCCAACCAGACTCTATCTTGTGTATCAACGATAATTTGGCTAACGTGGTTGCTGCTTAAGTCACTATTTTTTGTATTATACGTTTGCCAGCTTCCGGTATCAAAAACGTACGCCCCCCGGCTAAACGTACCAATCCAGATCCGGTTATTGGCATCCACGCCAATACTCTCGGACACATAGAGGTCATTATTACTATACTCGAACCAAGCTGTGCCGTCAAATGAAAAAATTCCACCACCATGAAGCACCAGGGGTTGATGCGCTCTATCGAATGTAATACGATCAAAAAAATGCTCTTCTAAAAACCCGCTGCCATTTTGATAAATCGTCCACTGCTCATTCTCTAAGGTAGCGACGCTGTTGGGTGTCACGACCCAAACGTGGCCTTCAGGGCTAACGGCAATATCCTCTACAAGTGACTGGTTACCCTCGCCGGCAGCAAAATCTTTAGAGGGATAGGTCGTCCATTGCCCGTCGTGAAAGTAACTTATTCCCTCAAAATGCGCTACCCAAATTCCTCCACGTGCGTCACAAGCCAACGCATCAACACTGCTTACGCCCCAGCCGCTCTTATATTCCTGCCATTGCTGACCATCAAAGGCACTTATTCCAAATGTATGCGCTATCAAAATTCGACCGTCGGGGCAGGACGTCATGGCATGAACTAAATCGCCACCTAGCGATGAATTATCCTCAGTAAACGTTTGCCAGCCCGATCCGCCCAGACACGTCACCCCAAATCCAAAAAATCCAAGACAGGCCCATCCCTCCCCTTTTTGAGCAACTGCTGATGATACCGTAGTTGTCGACATAGGTGAAGATTGGTTGGCTGCGGCCAGACCGGCTGCACCTATTTCTGAAATTTTTGCGGTTGGTGATGGACTACTCGTTGCCGGTCGACGGGTCGGTTCTCGCGTGAACGTTGGCACTACATTTGATGTCGATCCAAAATCGACGCCAGATGTGGGTGTCAAAGGCAGCGACGATGTCGCTCCCACGAATGAAAATAACACCCAGCCGAGGATCATCAGACCGAAGATTAAGCCGCCTAGAACGGTCCCCATCACCAGCAACCATACTTTTCCGGCGGAGGCTCCCTTATTCGCTTCAGCCGAAGGAACAGGTATCATCAATGGGTCGTCGGAATTTGATCTTGCCGGATTGGAGCCATCATCTTCGGTTGCTTCCGATGGGGTTGGAGGAATGGCGATCTCAAGGGCGAGCACCATCTCTTCGGCAGTTTGATAGCGATCCTCCGGTCGTTTAGCCAAGGCTTTCAGGATAATCCGCTCCACAGCCTCAGGCAGTTCCGGGGCAAAGCGGCGGGGCGAAGGCAAAGGATCTTTAACGTGCTTCATGAGAACCGCCAAAGGTTCCTCAGCCTGGTAAGGCACGCGGCCTGTAACCATCTCATACAAAATGATGCCGAGCGCATAAATATCGCTGCGCTTATCGACTGTCCCGTGCTTGCCCTGTTCAGGAGACATATAAGCCGGCGTTCCGGGAAATCCGGTCAAGACGACCTGGCTAATTAAATTTCTCACGATAGCTGCCATCCCAAAATCTGTAAGCAGACAATCGCCATGTTCATCGAGCAAAACATTGCTGGGTTTCACAGCTTGATGCACCAGGCCCTGCTTGTGCGCATAATCCAGCGCCCCACCAAGCTGTGTCATCATGCGCCGAACATCATTAAGAGCCAGTGATCCATCCTTGAGTAGATCGGCCAAATGGCCGTGACGCATTAGTGGCATTGCTAAATAAGCGTAGTTATCGTACTCTCCGTAATCGAACACGGACAAAATGTGAGGATGATCCAAAGCGGCGACAGCTTTGGCCATCTGCTCAAATTGCGTGCTAAACTGGGCCTCATCCATCATATAGCGCGGCAAAATTTTGAGCGCCACATAACGCTCCTCACCGGGTTGGTAGGCTTTATAGACCGAGGCAATACCGCCCTCGCCTATAGGGGCAACAACCTGGTAGGGGCCAAGCTGCTTGCCACTGAGGTCCTCCATTCATGTCTCCTCAAGAATTTGTTTGGGTTATGTTGGCTTGAGTCTCTATGAGAGTATAAATCTGCTCAATGATGGGAAACGCTATTTCAGATAGTTCCTCATCGGTGTATATACGATCATAGGGGCCGTTTGTTAATACTTGATACCTTGGTTGGTGAGTACTGTCGTGCCAATTGCAGGAAATAGTAAATTCACTCTCTCCAAATGCTAAAGATATAGAGAAGTAAATGTAATAATTCGTATTTTTGAGAAAATTGAACAAATCATAACGAACCTCAATTCCATCCAAAACGGACTTTGACATATCAGACAGCTTTTCTAACAGGGCCGATGGCTTTTGAGATCGAATTGGGTGACGTTGTCCACCAATAGTATAAAAAGCTAAACATTCCGATTGGTTAAAGAACTTTTCGAATTTACTAAACCGCGCAAACACTTTTGCCAAGAGAGGTCTAAAAACCTCATTAAACAATCTTTCCTGTGCTTTAGGATTTTTTTCAACGCCGTGGCTAAACTGCTCTATTTCTAACCTTCGCTGCAATAAAGCGATCTTCTTGTCGATATCATCGAGTTCTTCAATACTCTCGCCTCTGGCACCTCTCACATATAAATCCAGAGACTGGATCAATTCTTCACCAATTAAAGTAATAAATTCTTCCAATTCACCAACATCGGCTTCTTCCAATGCCAGCAAATATTCTTCACGGGTGGCTATTCGAATGATAACCGGCACATACCCTGCTTGCATAAGTATTAAATTCATCAATAGCCGCGCCATTCGCCCATTACCGTCATCGAAAGGATGAATACTGACAAAGCGATAGTGAAAGGTACCTGCTAAAATCAACGGGTGAAGATCACCTTTTTCTTGTGACCGGCGGTACCACTGCATTAAATCACCCATTTTTGCCGGAGTTTCTTCCGGTGTGGCATAGTAATGGAATGCACCCGTGCTTGTTCTAACATGGTTGGGCATCGTTTTATATTGACCGGGAATGATCTTTCGCCGAGTCTGTAAACCGTCTGGGGTTATGGCCTTAACTTCATATGGTTCAACCATCAGAATCGTGTGAATCTCACGGAGATGGGCTTCAGTAAGCGGTTGCTGACCATTAACAAAATCTTCTAAATAAGTGATAGCTTCATTATGCCCTTTGATATCAAGATAATCCCGAAATGGTTTACCTTTAGCCGTAACACCGTGCAGCAGGAAGGCTCTCGTCTCACCGAGTGACAGGGTATTGCCCTCAATAGCATTCGAATGGTAATTCCAATCCAACCTGAACTTTTGTATAATTCGCATTTCCTGTTCAGAGCTAATCGGACGTAACGCATCAATTTCGGCTTTAAGTTGGTCAGCTTTATTAATAACATCAATTAGATTCATAGGAATATCCTAAAAAACCTATTTCACAATTTTCTTTAACGATGCCAGGCTCGCCTGTCGAAAAAACCGGCGATAGGCGGCTGTTTCATCAAGCGTCGATTGCAGAATCGATTCAAGTATACCCGCATCTTCGACAGAAGGCGATTGTCGGCAGGGCCGCACCACCACCAATTCCTCTTCATCAACCACCTTTTCCAGCTTACCCTGCGCCACCAGCCAATCAAGACCACGCTGCGCTGTTGTCACGCGATGTCCTAGCCCGGCGGCTAATTCTTCCCAGAAAATTTCACCTTCTCGTTGGGCGACGGCATATTTGATTAAACCCATCAACCGTTGGATAAACGCCGGTAAGGTATCGAGCGGCGACGGCTGCCCCACCAACACAATTTTCTGAGGCCTGACTCTGGCCACAGCCTGCTCCAAAATATCCTGCCCCGGCGGTGCCGTCCAGATAACCAAGGTCTCGGCCCGCTGAAGTTTGTGACGAAGGGTGGTCTCTACATCGGGTAGCGTTATGCCTTCAGACCAGATAAGGAATGGAGATTGGAGATTGGAGAGTAGAGATTGGTAATTGGTAATTGGTAATTGGTAATTGGGAAGCTGACTACTGACTGCTGACTGCTGACCGCTTATCAATGTGCGATAATCAATAAATTCGCTATCGCGAACAACGGTGGCAGGTGCCCACTCGCGGAAGGCGACGAGTTCCGTTTGGATGGCATCGCCGCCCCGGAAATCGTCGGGGCTGAGGGTGAGGGCTAGATCAAAGCGACCTTCGGGCGAGCGTTCCGTTGCGCCGCGCCACCAGATGACGGCCTGTTGATAGCCCTCTTCATCTTCAACAGTTAAACGTTTGTGATCACCGGCTTTACCGAAGAGCGCCTCATCGACCAGCCGCAGCCCGCGACAGCCTAATCGAATCGACGGATTGCCATTACCGAAAGGTGCGAGCTTTTGGATGGTGGTCAGCAACTCGACATTAAGCTGCGAAAGTTCAACCATCAGATCGGGTCTGATGGTTTTGGTCGAAGAGGGCAGGCAACCTTCCAACGCCTCGGACAAACCGCGCCGGAAAGGCATCACATTTTCCGGGGCCAGGGCCAAACCGGCAGCCATCGGGTGACCGCCGAAACCGGCCAAGAGGTGCGCCTGCGTTTTTATCGCCTGATGAATATCACACCCGGCCACCGAACGCGCCGATCCCCGTCCTAAATCATTGGGGCGCAGCGAAATCAAGATCACCGGCTTGCCGTACTGCTCCACCAACCGGCTGGCAGCAATACCGATCACACCCGGATGCCAATCTGCCGCCGCTAACACGATGGCGTTGTACTGCGCGAGCGAAGGTGTGTCTTCAAGCTGGCTCAATGCCTGAACAACCACGCGATCAACAAGCAGTTTGCGGCGGTCGTTTAGCCCTTCCAACTGCAAGGCGATAATGCGAGCGCGAGCCAGGTTATCGGTTGTCAACAACTCGACCGCTTGATTGGCGTCACCAAGGCGGCCCAGAGCATTAAGGCGCGGAGCCAGCCAAAAGCCAATGTGATCCTCGGTTAATCGCGATGTCTTGATATTGGCATTTTCGATGAGTACTTGCAAGCCTAATCGCTCGGAGTCCTGCAAAACGTTCAGACCTTGCTGTAGCAAGTAGCGCGTATCGCCGGTTTGTCGGGCCACATCGGCGACAATACCCAAGGCCACTAAATCGAGCAGCGACTCGCTCATATCGATCTGATTGTGCGCAGCGAACAAAGCTTGCATCACTTTATAAGCCACGCCAACGCCCGGCAGTTCGCGCAGGGGGTGATCGGCAGGCAGGCGCTTGGGGTTGATCACAGCGTGCGCTGGTGGCAGCGTCTCGGCCAGATCGTGGTGATCGGTGATGATGACGTCGGTGCCGGCGGCTTGGGCGGCGGCTACGGCTTCGTGCTCGGCAATGCCGGTATCGCAGGTGAGGATGAGGCCGACTCCCTTATCCAGCACGCGCTTCAAGGCCGGGAGCTTGATGCCGTGCGACTCGGTCATGCGGTTGGGGATGTAGTAGCGCACATAGCCACCCATCTGCCGCAGCGCCGAAACCAGCAGCGTGGTCGAGGTCTGCCCATCGGCATCGAAATCACCCCAGACGGTGATCGGTTCGCGCTGCTCAATGGCCCGACTCAACCGGACGACGGCGCGATCCACATCGGGCAGCACCTCCGGCGGCGCGGGGCGGTAGTGATCGGGATCTAAAAAGCCGCGCACCTGCTCGACAGAGGTCAAACCGCGCTGTACCAGCAACTGGGCCAGAATAGCGTCGCCCTGCACGAAATCGAGCAGATCGACAGGGATGTGAACTTTAGGAGGCTGCTGCCACTGAAGCATAATTTACTGCAAATCCTGCGTCCAATTGTCTTGATCTTGCTGGTCGCGATCCAACAGCCAATCGTCAACCGGCTGCTCGGCGCGAACTTGTTCAATCAGGTCGGCAAAATCAAAGTCGGCGGTATTGCCCCAATCTTCGCCCAGCTTCATGATATA
>JAGRBZ010000484.1 GCA_020433805.1 Anaerolineae bacterium | reverse complement strand
ACTACAAACGCTGGCTGACCAAAGCGTTGATGGCGTAATTACCTTCCCCTATCTTCAAAGTTCAGTACGCATGTTTGCTGAGCCAGATCGACCATTTATCGTGATCAACAACGGTATGGCGCATCCCCACGTTAGCCAAGTGATGACCAACAACTTTGAGGGCGCAAAATTGGCTGTCGATCATCTCGCCGCTAAGGGGCATACTGAAATAGCCATGATTACCAGCCAATATCAGGAACAGAGCCAGCGTGTTTTAGGCTTTCAAGCGGGAATAAAAGCCCACGGTCTGACGACTACTCGACTTTGGTCGGGGGTACCTAAATTTGAACAGGGATTTGAGGCGACCCTGCAATTGTTAACAGAGCATCCGGAGATTTCGGCAATTTTTGCTTATAATGATTTAATGGCAGCCGGGGTCATCCAAGCTTGCAAAAAGTTAGGTCGGCGCGTGCCTGATGACTGCGCCATTATCGGCTTTGATGATATTGCGTTGGCTACCCTCGTTGACCCGCCTCTGACCACGGTTCGACTGCCCAAGTACAAAATAGGCCAGATGGCGATGAGTCGACTCTTAGAAATGTTGGAACAACCTGACTACGATTTTCCACCGATCCATTTGGATGTTGAATTGGCTGTTCGTGAGTCAACGTAATACTTATAAAAACGGGCTCAACAGGGTTTCGTGGGGTTGACCCCATAAAATGTAAAACGTGATGCGTAAAAAAGAATTACGTTTTTCGTTTTACGATCTTGTCACCCCCCTGAGTTCCAAAAGAGCCTAAAAACGTTTTGATAATACAACGTTAACGACAACGTTGTTACTATAGCAAGGAAATACTAGTGCCCGTAACCATGCGAGATGTAGCCAAAGAAGCCGGTGTATCTATAAAAACCGTCTCCCGAGTTGTGAATAATCAGGGAGAAATCACGGATTCAACGCGGGAGCGGGTTTTGGCGGTCATTGAGCGATTGGGATACCGTCCTAATCTGATCGCTCGGGGATTAGTCACCCAGCGCACTTACACCATCGGCCTGAATATTCAAGATATTACGAACCCCTTCTTCCCCGAAGTTGCGCGTGGTGTCCAAGATATGGCTCGCGCTCACAACTACAATGTTTTCCTCTGTAACAGCGACGACGATCCCCAAGAAGAAATTCGAACATTACAGACGCTGGCTGACCAAAGCGTTGATGGCATTATCAGCTTCCCGAATCGTCAAAGTACAGTGCGACTGTTTGCAGAAGAAAATCGACCATTTGTGTTGATCAACAGTGATATGAAGCATCCCCACGTTAGCCAGGTTATGACCAATAACTTCCAGGGGGCAAAACTGGCTGTCGATCATCTAGCTACTAAAGGGCATACCGAAATCGGCATGATTACCGGGCAGTACCTTCAGGAGAGCCAGCGGGTGTTGGGTTTTGAAGCCGGGCTGAAAGCCCACGGTCTGACCATTACCCCCAGTCGATTCTTATCGGGGATGCCTAAATTTGAGCGAGGGATTGAAGCAACCCATCAATTGTTAACGGAGCATCCCGAGATTTCGGCTATTTTTACCTTCAACGACTTACTGGCAGCCGGGGCCATTCAAGCTTGCAAAAAGCTAGGTCGACGGGTACCTGATGATTGCGCTATTATCGGCTTTGACGATACGCAACTGGCTTCTCTTATTGACCCACCTCTGACCTCAGTCCGGTTACCCAAGTACGAAATCGGCCAAGTGGCAATGCAGCGTCTCCTAGAAATGTTGGAACACCCTGACCAAGATTTTCCACCAATCCATTTGGATGTTGAATTGATCGTTCGTGAGTCAACGTAGACGCTATTTTTTTAAAGGTTATGACAACGTTGTCGTCAACGCTATCCTTCTTGTCGACTTCATTTAGTAAGAATCTTGAAAGGATCGCAAACATTATTTTTTTGAAAGTTATGACAACGTTGTCGTCAACGCTATCGATAAAATCAACCAAATGCGTAAGCCCGAAAGGATAAGGTGCGTGAATGTTAACATTTAATGGTCGGTCGCCGCCTTCGATGGAGATAAATTGAACGGTATTGTGAGAATTTCTTGGTTACAAAGATTTAATTTCTTAAGGAGGAATATATGGCAACTTCAGCAGATGTAGTTCAAACCGAAAGCCAGGCGACGTGGTTGAAGCCCTGGCTTACACGTGAGACCGGCATGGCCTGGCTCTTTATCTTGCCCAGTCTCATCGGTTTCATCGTTTTCTACGCGGTGCCGGCAGTCCGCGGTCTGTTCATCAGTTTTACCGATTGGGATTTGCTGACCGAGTCTCAGTTTGTTGGCCTGGATAACTATGCCAGGTTGGTCAGTGACACCGCTTTTTGGCAATCGTTGGGTGTCACGCTGGGTTATGTGGTCATCAATATCGCCATCCAAACGGTGCTGGCCATTCTTATTGCGGTTTTAATGGATCGCTTGGCCAAGTCAATTGTCGTGCGGGGTGTGCTCATTTTACCCTATCTGCTCTCCAACGTGGTCGTCGGGTTGCTCTGGTTGTGGATGCTCGACCCCACTTTGGGCATCATCAATGCCTTCCTAACCTATATCGGCATTGGCCGTCAGCCGTTTTTAGGCTCGCCCGACCAAGCCATCGCCTCGATTGCATGGATCAATATCTGGCGTCATATGGGCTACACGGCGCTGTTGGTCTTTGCCGGTCTGCAAACCATCCCCAAAGACGTGTACGAAGCGGCCTCAATTGATGGGGCTTCCGAGTGGCGCACCTTCTGGGGTATCACCTTGCCGCTGCTCAGACCGGTGCTGGTCTTTGTACTCGTAATTACCGTCATCGGCTCCTTCCAGGTCTTCGATACCATCGCCGTAACCACCCAGGGCGGGCCGGCCAATGCCACGCGCGTTATCGTCTGGTACATTGCTGAATTCGCCTTTGACCGGTTCGATATGGGCTATGCCACCACCATCTCCGTCGCCTTGTTCTTAATTCTGGCTGTCGTCACCTTTATTCAAATGCGGGTGATGCGAGCCGGCGAGTCTGATTTGTAGAGTACCTAGTTAAGGTTTATTTCAAAGGAGAAATGTTATGACAACACACACCGTTGCCAGACCAGCCTCTGGCTCGCAAATAAATTGGGGACGGATCGGCATTATAGCTGTACTGATCGTGCTGATACTGATAACCCTTTTCCCCATCTATTGGGTCTTGCGCACGGCGCTATCTGATCCACGATTGATCTTCACCAACACGACTTCTCTACTGCCGGTTGGCTTTACCTTTAACAATTTTCTCAGAGTGATGGGCTTGATGAGTACCGAAGAAGCCATAGCCGCCGGAGGAACGGGCCAATCGATCAACTTCCTGCTCTTCCTCCGTAACTCATTCATTGTGACCACGCTGCTGGTGGTTGGCCAGGTTTTCTTCAGCGCCATGGCCGCTTATGCGTTTGCCCGGCTTAAATTCCCTTTCCGGGAGCAGATCTTCTTTATCTATGTAGCCGCGTTGATGGTACCCGGCATCGTGCTCTTTATTCCCAACTTCGTGCTCATCCGCAATTTGGGTTGGCTCGACACGTTTCAGGGTATTGTGGCCCCCAAATTCCTGATGACGCCTTTCGCTGTTTTTTTCATGCGCCAATTCTTCTTGACCATCAATCGTGAGGTTGAAGAAGCAGCCCGCATCGACGGTGCCGGTTACTTTCGCGTCTTTTGGTCGCTCATTTTGCCGGTGAGTATGGCTCCCCTAACCACGCTGGGCATTTTGACCTTCATTGGTGAGTGGAATGAATATTTCTGGCCCTTTATCGTGGGGCGGGATGAGAGTGTACGGGTGTTAACGGTCGCGCTGGGTATCTTCCGCAGTCAAACACCGCAGGGAGCGCCCGACTGGGGCGGATTGATGGCCGGTACGCTGGTGGCTATGGTGCCCATTCTCATTCTATTTGCCATTACCGCTCGCAAAGCCATCGACTCAATCGGCTTTAGTGGATACAAATAGGCAGGAGAAAACGACGATAAACACAAGGAGGTGTCTATCGAAGAGATAACGCGTGAACAAAGACTATCAAACAAACCCTTATTTATAAAAACCATCTATTACTATGGAGAGGCAAGATGAAAACAAAACAATCTTTCGTGGTACTAATCTCGCTCCTGGCTATGCTGAGCCTAATTTTAGTCGCCTGTGGTGGTGGCGACGCTGCTCCCAGCAACGACTCAGGCGATAGCGCAGCGGCCTCTGACAGCAGCGGTGAAGCCGTAGAATTGACCTATGCTCTCTGGGATTCGGCCCAACAACCTGCCTACGAAGCCTGTGCCACCGAATTTCAAAAAGACCATCCCAACATCAGCATCAAAATCGAGCAAAGCGGTTGGGATGATTACTGGAGTACCATCCAAACCGGGATGGTCGCCGGCAACGCGCCCGATGTTTTCACCGACCATCTGGCCAAATATCCTGAATTTGCCGAAAAGGGTCAAATTGTTGATATCCAGCCCCTGGTTGAGCAAGATGATGTACCCACCGATATTTACATTGGTGAGCTGGCCGACCTATGGACCCGCGACGGCAAGCGCTACGGGTTGCCCAAAGACTGGGACACGATTGCCATCTTCTATAACAAGGCCATGCTCGAAAAAGCGGGCATCGATCCGGCTGTTATGAACGATTGGACCTGGAACCCCAAAGATGGCGGCACCTTTGAAGAAACTATTGCCCAACTCAGCATTGACGCCAACGGCAACAACGGCCTTAGCCCCGACTTTGATAAAGACAATGTAGTGCAGTACGGCTTCATTCACGGCGGACAGGGCAATGGTTACGGCCAAACCCAATGGAGCTGGATGGCTGTACCAAACGGCTTCAAGTTTCAAGATGAACTATGGGGCGACAAATTTCACTATGACGATCCGAAACTGGCCGAAACATTGGAATGGTATCACGGCTTGATGGAAAAAGGCTATGCACCTCCGTATCCCGACGTCAAGAGTTTAGGCGGGGCTGCTCTGTTTCAGGCTGAAAAAGGGGCGATGACCAGCGAGGGTTCCTGGAATATCAAAAACTATGTCGACAACTCCAATTTTGAAGTGGGCTTTGGTAAGCTGCCCATTGGCCCCGAAGGGCGCAAGAGCATGTTCAACGGCCTGGCCGATTCTATCTACATCGGCAGCGAACACCAGGCCGAAGCCTGGGAATGGGTGAAGTTCCTGAGTTCGCAAACCTGCCAGGATATCGTTGGTGAGTACGCCGTCGTCTTCCCGGCCATCCAATCGGGGGTAGACAAAGCTCTGGCGGCTCACGAAGCCAACGGCCTCGACGTGAGCGCCTTTACGGAACAGGCTCTCGATCCAGAAGGCACTTTCCTCTTCCCGGTTGCCGACAATGCCTCGGAAATCACGACTATTATGGCGCAGACCGAAGAGCAAATTTATCTGGGCCAAACCGATGATGTAGCCGGCACGCTCAAAGCGGCCAATGACGAGGTTAACGCTCTCTTCCAATAGTCGATTAGGGCGATAAACCAAATTTCCTCCTTTTGGACAAGGGTACGCTACGCTACCCGGCATAGCGTACCCTTAATCCAAATCCTTTAGCGTCATTAGGCTTTCGCCACAATATTTTCTAAGATGTAGTGCGTATTTCGTAGTGCGTAGGAAAGTGATAAACACACATTGCGCACTACGCACTACGAAATAAACATCAGGGCGAAAATTCTGAGACACTAACAAACGTTCAGCATAACTTTACTGCATCTTCAAGCGAAGGGAGTTCAGGGGATGTCCCAACAACTCAAAATCCTGACGTTCAGTCTAGTTTTACTACTTGTTGTAAGCGTAGGCTGCACGCAAACGACTGCCTCACGTAACGCCTCTGCTACAGATCGTTATGTTTTTGTCACTGTAACGCCCGCATCGATTTCGCTCGATATGCCGGTAGCCTCGTTAAACGTCACCGAGCGTATGTTGACGCCAGGCACA
>JAGRBZ010000483.1 GCA_020433805.1 Anaerolineae bacterium | reverse complement strand
GCTGAAGAGCGTAATTTTGTGCAAGGACGACTACTGGCATTTGGCATTGTACTTATTTTAGCCTTGCTATTTATCCTGTGGATTATTTTTACCACGGTATTAAGTTTGCTACCGTTACTTGAAATCCCAATTTTCGGCACGCTCAATATTTACGAAACGTATGTTTGGAGCATTTTATCACGCTTTATCCCTAGCCTCTTTCTGCTGATTGCCTTTCTCAACCTATACCGTTGGATACCAAACACGAAGGTTCGATGGCGTGAGGCCATTGGCGGGGCACTAGTCTCGGTTTTAGGCTTCGAGATGGTTACGAGCGGCTTTCGGTGGTATCTAACCAGTGGGTTGGCTCGTTATCAGGTTGTCTATGGTTCGCTGGGGGCGGTAGTGGCGCTCATGTTATGGCTCTATTTAAGCAGCGTGGTCGTTTTGCTGGGCGCGCACCTCAGCGCGGCAATTGCCTTTCAAATGCGGTTAAAAGATGAGTTGGTAGAGGGGAGTGGATAGAGAACTGGCGGCAGGCTACGAAAGCTTGAAGACCAAAGGTAAAAAAACGTTTCCCACAAATGCCTGGCAAATGATAGATGACTTCTCTTATTCTCGATGCAAGAAAACAGCAAATATGGTAGAATAAAGAAAAATAAACAACGGGTTTCGCCCTAAACGAGTAACGAAAAATGACTTACAACTCTGCGGCCATCCGCAAACTTCTGCAAAGTGCTCTCAGCGACGAAGATTTTAACATGCTATGTTATGATTATTTCCGTCCGGTGTACGATCAATTTTCGACAGGGATGAGTCGCCTTCAAAAAACACAGCGCTTGATTGAGTATTGTGAACGCCAAGGACAGCTTGATACTCTGCTAGCCGAAGTGGAGAAGATAAACCCGAGCCAATATCAACAGTCTGCAGCATCAATTGGGGTAACGAACAGCAATGCGGCAACACCTTCGTCGTCTCCTGTCATCACTCACCAGCCATCAGCCTCAACCGCCGATATTCAAGCGGATAAAGAAATTTTTGTTTCATACGCCTGGGGCGGCGAGAGCGAAGACGTCGTTAATCAATTAGATAAGGCCTTTCAAGATGGTGGCATTACTATTATTCGCGATAAGCGTGATTTAGGCTACAGAGGCCGTATCACAGAATTTATGGAAAGGATTGGTCGAGGCAAAGTCGTTATTGTAGTGATCAGCAAAAAATATCTTGAGTCGGAAAACTGTATGTTTGAACTGGTTCAGATTGCTAAGAACAATCAATTCTATGATCGCATTTTTCCAATTGTCTTGGACGACGCCGATATTTATAAACCTATTCAACGGCTCAAGTACGTAAAATATTGGGAAGAACAAATTGCAGAGCTTGATGAGGGTATGAAAAGTGTCAATTCGGCTAACCTACAAGGGTTCCGCGAAGCTATAGACCAATACACGGAAATTCGAGCGATGATTGCCGACTTAACCAATACGCTCAAAGATATGAACACCCTTACGGTTGACATGCATCGCGAGGCCGATTTCGAACAACTTATCGAAGCCGTCAAGCAGAAAATAGCGGAATAATCCTAAAAACTACGGAATACGATTGATTATCGAGTTACACGAGATCATAGAGGAAATAGAGAAAAAATGAATAACCAGGTCGATTTATGGAAAACCCCACAAGCCGACGAAATGTTTATGATTGCCGGTTGGCGTCAATGGGCCGATGCGGGTGCGATTTCATCGGGTTTGCCCCAATATCTCATCGACTACACCGGAGCAGAAAAAATTGGCCAGATCATCCCCGACGGTTTTTACCTGTTTCAGATTCCCGGCACGCACCACCTGTTGCGCCCCGAAATCTCATTTGAGCAAGGCTATCGAACCAACTTACAGCGCCACAAAAATGAGCTGTTTTATATGGGTAATCCTCGCAAAGGGTTGATTATCTTTTTAGGCGATGAGCCGCACCTGGCTATCGACCAGTATGTTAACGCCTTTTTCGATGCGGCTGAAGCGCTGCAAATAAAGCGCATTGCCGCGCTTGGTGGTGTTTATGGCGCGATGCCGTACGACAAAGATCGCGAAATATCGTGCGTCTACAGTTTGCCCAACCTGAAAGGGGAACTGGCCGAATACGCCGTTCGCTTCTCCGATTACGAGGGCGGCGCAACCATCGGAGCGTATATGCTGGATGAAGCCGAACGACGCGGCCTTGAGTTTTTTGTTTTTTACGGCTTTGTCCCCGCTTATGATTTGTCGCAGCAAGAGACGATCCCGCTACAAGGTATGCGCATCGAAAATGATTACAAGGCCTGGTACGATTTAATGAACCGCCTCAATCACATGTTCGGCCTGGAAATTGATCTTACCGATCTCAGTAACAACAGCGACGAACTCATCATCTCGATGGAAGACAAAATCGAAGAGCTGGAACAGAAACTTCCCCAACTCAAAGTTCGGGAGTATCTGGAAAAGATCACCGGCGACTTCACCGAGCGTCCCTTTTCACCATTGGGCGATGTATGGAAACGCGAATTAGGTGATTTGTTTGAGGGTTTTGACGATGATCCGACACTGAGCTAAGTGAAAGGAGTAAGAAGACATTTTTTACTCCCTACTCCCGACTTCTTACTCCTGTTCATTCCCCCACATCTGCGCCAGTTGCACGGCTTTCAGAGCGTTGATCTCGCCCCAACCGTACACATTGTTCGGCACGCCGGTAACATCGCCGCACGCACAGGTGTTAGAGTCTACCATGTTTTCCAACTCCTCCAGCACGGAAGGTTCATCGGTCGAGTTGGCAGGGTCAAGCTGGCAAGCCGTCACCACCTCAGCCGGTTCGGCAGATTGGCGGATGATGTCCTCCGTGGCATCAATTTGGCCGATGAGGTCGGGGTTTGCCGACCAGATGAGCGCGACCAGACCGGCCACGTGCGGTCCGGCCATACTGGTGCCATCGGCGGTACCGTAGCCACCTCCGGCCAAACTGGACCGAATGTTGCTGCCCGGTGCGGAGATGTCCGGCTTGAGTAGGCTTTCATCACCCGGCACGGGGCCGCGACTACTAAACGAGGATATGCTGCTTCCCTGATTGGTGGCTCCCACCGAAAAAACGCTGTCGTACCGCGCCGGCGGTTCAGAGACGGTTTGACAGCCCGGCCCGGAGTTACCGGCGCTGACGACCATCATAATCCCGGCCGCCCGGAGCGCATCGGCAGCCGGTTCAAGCACATCGTCATCACAGCCTTCAATATCGGGGCAACCCCACGAATTGTTAATTACATCCGGCGCAAAGCTCACATCCCCATCGACAAACGGATCGGCACCGATAGGGTAGGGTGCCAGAAAAAATTCCATGCAGGCGCTGTAACTGGCCGGATTGCCAATTCCACGCCGCATATTGCGACAACCAATCCACTGGGCATCGGGGGCCATACCAATTTGATTGCTTTGTCCATCATCGCCCAACATCGTGCCCATCGTGTGGGTGCCGTGGGTATCGTCATCGAACGGAACGGCGCTCTCGTACCAGGCATCGAACCAGTTGTAATTATGGTTAATGCCGGTACGGTTGTTACCTCGATAGGCTTTAATCAGCGCCGGGTGCCGCCAATCGTAGCCGGTGTCCTGCCCGGCAATCACCACGTCCTGACCTGTTGCGCCTTCACCCCAGGCTTCATTCGCCTCAACCTGACGAATGTTCCAACCGATACCCTCACCCTCATCCGACGAGTCACCATAGCCGGGATTAAAACTGAAGGGATAGGGGCGCACGTTGGGGTTAAGCATCACGCGATCAACGCCGGGCAGGTCGGCAAAGTCATCGAGCCGACGGTGATGGCCTTCCACCTGAATCATATTGATCACATAAAAAGGTCGATAACGCAAGCCGGCGGCGTCCAATGCCTCGCGAACCGGCTGTTGAGTCTGGATGGCGGTTTCAATGAGACGGTCGCGCACAAATTGACGGCGTGCTGTTAGATCACTTATGGCTGCAACTTCGCTTAAATCGGCCTGGTCATGCATGATGATAAGAAAACCATCGCTATGAAAACCGGGATAGCCGACGGTAAACCAGGCTCCCAGCCAGCCCATCCACACAGCCACAGCCAACACCAGCGCCATCGTCGCCGTTGAAAATCTCGAAAACGTCCAGCGCGGAGTCAGCACCTTGCGCATGGCCCAAACCACAAAAGCCAAACCCATGCCGCCATAAATCATCCATATATAGGAAAAGGTCTGCCAGGGTTGGGTAATGAGTGGCAGTTCGGCCCGTGGATCGGTGAACAGCAGCGGTGCGGCGCGATAGGCAACCGCAAACAGAATACCGCTCCAAATGCTGCCGGTTAGCGCCCGCAGTTCGATGACGATGAGCGCCAAAGGAGCCAGCATCAAAAACGAGAAGAGGCTAAGCCACTCCTGGCGAGGCACAATGGGGCTTGATGTAAAAGCCAGGTAACCTAAAAAGGCGAGCAGGGCCGAAAACACTTTTCGATGCTGAAAGTTGAAGGTGATGATGCCCAGCACTGCCCCTCGAAAAAGAATCTCCTCCGGCAGCACGAGCGCGAGAATTTGAAGAACAATCAACTGCGAGGCCCAATTGTCGCCCAGTGCACCCGTAAGCGGCCAGCCCAATGTAATAACGGCAATGCAGGCCAACGTGACAAAAATACCGGCCAGCGGGGGGGGATCGAAGCCGATAGCATGAGACAGCATCGGTTTCGGTACGCCGGCTCCCAACAGACCTAACCCGCCAAGAAGTAAGGCCGCCATTGTCAATGCCGTCAAACGCAGCACGGTCTCAAGGCCGCTGCCCGGTTCGGCAACGATACGAATAGCCGCAGCAAAAACGATATACAGGCTAATGACCAGCAGCATCAAAGCCAGTGGCCGAAGATTTGACTCTGCTCTACGCCAGGCCAGGGCCGTATAGCCAACAGCCGGTGCTAGCAATAGGACGGCCAGCAGTATTACCGAAATCCCGTTGCTGACAATGGGATTTATCTCCGGAAAAAAGGTCGAAAGGATACCGACGAGAATAGGCGCGAGCCACAGCCAGCCCAAGAGTAGCGTAAAAAGAAACAGGTGCGAGGCAGACGGGATGGCTAGTTCAGGATTATAAAGTTTTGAGTCAAGCACATTATTTTTTATGGTATTTGTCATGATTAGATTGTACCGCAAAATAAGGGTTCCTAAAAAGGACCATGAAAGTTATAAATACATTTGCAAATTTGTAAAGAGTTGGGTATCATGCTACGAATAGCACTCTGGATTCGTGAGTGCTAAGCACCCTCACACAATAAACACATTTTTCCCAGCCTCAACAATTAAGGCGATGAAGCAGTTTTCTTCTTCCAGAAACCACTTTTAGCACTCTAACCCTGCGAGTGCCAAAAACAAAACCCTGAATTTGCAAAATTAATTCTTTGTGTGTATGATAGTAAAGAATTGGCACTCTAACTGGCTGAGTGCTAATTCTCTTAGAATCTGAAAATAAATAATAACTCAGTTTAGGAGGTACTCACACATGAATCTTAAACCTTTAGGAGACAGACTGATTGTTTCGCCTATTGAACAGGAAGAAATGACAGCCAGTGGTATCGTATTGCCGGAAACCGCTAAAGAAAAGCCGATGCAAGGCAAAGTTTTGGCCGTTGGTCCTGGTACCCGCAAAGATGACGGTTCACGCGCTGCTATGGACGTGGCTGAAGGCGATACGGTTCTCTATGCCAAGTATGCCGGCACCGAAATCAAATTGGGCGACGACAAATACCTAATTCTCAAAGAGACAGATATTCTCGCCATCGTAGAATAATATCAAATTTCGATAGATAGTTCGATAAAAAGTTATAGACATTAGAAGGAGTAAACATTATGGCTAAACAACTCGCATTTAGAGAAGATGCTCGTCGTCGGCTAAAAGTTGGTGTCGATATTCTGGCTGATGCTGTAAAAACAACGCTTGGCCCTAAAGGCCGCAACGTAGCTCTTGATAAAAAATGGGGCGCTCCGACCGTTAC
>JAGRBZ010000482.1 GCA_020433805.1 Anaerolineae bacterium | reverse complement strand
CGCCTCTGCCCGAATCTCTTTCGCCCGATACCTGGCAAGTCTTGGATGCGATAACGACCCAGGCCGATTTTTGGGAAATGTTACACCCCAGCCGCTTTGCTAAGCCAACGGATTTGTTGAGTCAGCTTGCCAGCGAACTTAACCTCCGGCGCCGCGATGACCCCCTAACGCTGCTCAAAACACTCAATACCCAGCTTCACGAAGCCATCGACTACGTACAAGATAAAACAAAGGTCGACTCACCAATTGACGATGCGTTGAAAATGCGCGAAGGGGTATGCCAAGACTATGCTCATATCATGATTGCCTTGGTGCGCCAACTGGGTATCCCCTGCCGATATGTGAGCGGTTATCTTTTCCGCCGGTCCGATGACGAGTCAGCCGAAGGCTCATCCCATGCCTGGGTTGAGGCGTTATTACCTGAATTAGGCTGGGTTGGCTTTGATCCGACCAACAACATTCTTGCTCGCGAGCGCCACATTCGTGTGGCCATCGGGCGAGATTATGCCGATGTACCACCCACGCGCGGTGTATTTAAAGGCGATGCCGAGAGCGAACTCGCCGTAGCGGTCAAAGTGCGTAAGGTTGATGATCCGGCTCCTCAAGATGAGTTTCTCGAACCGATATTTCAAACCACATTACCGGCTCCTGTGCCGTATGACGATGATGATGCCGAAGCGCAGCAGCAGAAAACACAGCAACAGCAACAACAGCAACAGTAAAAGGAGCGGATTTGGCTTACTATTTAGTTAAAGCAAACATCCACAGTGATAAGCTGGATGAGCTAAAAGCCCGCCTGGATAGCAACGAAATCAAGGCCATGCGTCCCTTTGGTGTGGCCCTCGATTACGCCCTTAAGCATGCTCGCATAAGTGCCGACGGCCAGGCTGTCTGGGAGGAAGAGGATTATTGCCGGCCGCCTTTGGCCATGGAACGGGCAGCGATACTCGACACCTACTTTACAAATTTGCGGGTTGAACCGGTTGATGAAGGTGAGGGCTGGCAGCAAATCGATGATCTTAGCCGGTTGTGGACATAAAGTTCTGCTCTCACCAAGTTGATTACCGTAACCCTAACTCACGGGTTTCGTTATCGAGCCAATCGTTAATGAGTTGAGCGATCGCCGTATAAAAACCTAATCGATCCTCTTTGCTTACGCGTTGACACCAGGTCGGTACCCAGTACAGCAGATGCTCCTGCAAAAACTGGATTTGAAATGTGTGAAATGCGGCAGCACGTTCTGACTGGTTGAGATATCTGGCTGATAGCGTTTCATTGCTCAAATAAACCATAAACTCTAGCTGCACTGACAGATGGTCCGGCAGTTCAAAGCTATCGGAGTAAAAGGCGAGTTCCGCTTGGCGATAAGCTTCCAGTACGGATCGAGCCGGATAGCGGATAATCTCTCCGCTTGATGTATAGGCCGAAGCGTAGGGTGGGGCCAGTAACTCCGGAATATCATCAACAAAAAGTCGCGTATATTCTTCTTGTAGCAGAGCCAAACACTCTAATTCATTTTTCGGCAACAGGCTGATCGCTGTTGCGATGGGCCTGGCGTGAAGCGTTATGGGGTCAAGAACCTTCTGCAAAGCCTCTTGCCATTGCCTAAGTTTCGCTATGCGTTCCACTGTGGGGTATGCTATGCCCCAGGCCAGTAACCGATATACCGATACTCTTTCTATTTCCCGTTCTGATGCAATCGGCGAGAACATTTCGGTAGTCATGATACACCTCATTGTGATCTTGGTAGGGTATATATCACGTCGCCGTTTCGGGACTGTTCCTATCCTCTTGAATATAGATCTGCTGACAACTGCCCCTTTGAGCGACCAAAGTAAAGTGATGAGTCAATAAATATCGCCTGGCTCCTCGCTTCACTCCGCTTCGCCCAAATGGTCTTCAAAAGTTCCTGTTTTCAATAGGCTGTGCCCAAATTTCCTTTATAAATAAAAGAACACTACGGATCGACTTGCTATCATATATATTGTGAATTATATCACGAGTGCATAGGCGTTGTCAAGAGCCAAAAAGGTGTTTTTTGGTATTATTAATATGTTAATTGGCAATTTTTTGATAAATATGGCTAATTAACAAAATAATGAAACTTTATTCGTTCGGTAGAGATCTGAAGATAGGTTCGAATGTCTATTTTTACATTTCGTAGTGACCATTTTATAATTTAGCGCGTGTATTCTTTATGTAGAAATAAGCAACCGGATATAAGGTAGTTCTAAGAAAATAATCCCCCAAACCTTGGGCAGCCAATAAAACGTAATGCGTAATGCGTAAAACGTAAGGAGTTTGGCAAGAACCATGCTTTACGTTTTAGCCGACTTGGATTTGGGTGATTTAAATCTTGGCGTTGCCTAGGTCTTATAATCGCTATTCTGAAAGACAAGCGTTATTATGCATGTACTTCAAGAGCCTCAACTTGATACGTTAAGTCCCTGTCCTTATTTACCAAATCGGCAGAAACAGTTTCAATACTTTTTTGCCCAAAACCTTAGCGACACAGAGATATCGTTTGTGTTGTCAATGGGGTGGCGAAAGTTTGGAGCCTACTATTTTCGACCGGTATGTCACAGTTGTCGAGAATGTACTCCTATTCGAGTTCTCACCCACGCATTTAAACCCTCTAAAAGTCAGCGCAAAAATTTGAGAAAAAATGAAGGTATTCGTGTAGAATTTGGCCCCTTGACCTATAGCAAGCGGGCTTATGAAATTTATGTAAATCATTCACACAACCGTTTCGGACAAGAAAGCAGCCTCGATAACTTTCTTTTCAACTTCTACACACCCTCCTGTCCCGCCCTGCAATCAGAATATTATGTTGATGACAAATTGGTTGCCATTGGCTTTCTTGACCAAGGCACGGATTGTCTTAGTAGTGTCTACTTTGTCTACGATACGGACTATGCCCACTTAGGGCTAGGCAACTTCAGCATTCTAAAAGAAATAGAGCATGCACAATCTATCGGCCTGCCTTATTACTACCTGGGCTACTATATCCGCGACTGTCAAAGTATGAACTATAAAGATCGCTTTCGACCTAGAGAGTATTTCGACTGGCGCAGCGGTAAATGGTACCTTGTTTGATCTGAGTATTTGCAAGGTTGCTTCATGTCACGTACTATTAGCCCCGAAATCTTTCGATTACGTTATGTGTGGAGGAATTGAATGTCTGTCGGAGCGCCGTCTGTTCGAAAACTTGGCCCATACTACATTGAAGGTGTTGTCGGTAAAGGTACTGTGGGGATTGTTTATCGGGCTTTAACGAAAGAAGGGGATGTTCTAGCTCTCAAAGTATTTGTACCCCCCCCTAGCGTCGATCAAGATCTGCTCATGACTCGTTTTGAACGTGAGGCCGAGACCATGATGCGCCTCCAACATCCCAACATTTTGCCGGTACTTGATACCGGTCATGTGGATGGCAGTGCTTATATGGCTATGCCGCTTATAAGAGGGCAAGCCCTCGATGCAATTCTCAAAAAGAAAAATAGGTTTGATGAGGTTGAGGCCACCGAAATAGGTTGGCAAATTGCCGACGCGTTGCACTACGCCTATGAAAACGGCGTTATTCACCGCGACGTTAAACCTTCCAATATTTTGATGACTCATGACGGTCACGCCCTTCTGGCCGATTTTGGGGTGGCCTACGCTCTGGACGATCCTGGCCTGACGCAGGCCGGTCACATTGTCGGCACTCCGGCTTACATGTCACCCGAACAAGCCTCACAAGAGAAAAAGATGGACCGTCAGTCTGATCTCTACAGTTTAGGGATTATTTTGTATCGGATGGTTACTGGGAAACTGCCTTTCAGCGGTACGGCTCCTGAAATTCTGCACGCCCACCTCAATGAAAAACCTCCTGCACCGTCTTCAATCGCCAGCGTATCCCCGGAGATGGAAACTATCATCTTAAAAGCTATGGCTAAAAATCCAACCAACCGCTTTGCCGATGGACGGGCAATGGCTAAAGAATTGCTGGAATTGAACCAGCTTCTCCGCGAGCAAAACGGTCACAAAAGCGGCTTTCGCGCCCGATTTAACCGGTGGTTAACACGTTTGCGGTCTTAGTAAAAGAATGGCATAGATTAGCAATAAAATTCATTATCGTGTATGTAACACGCATCGATGTGATACACAGTTTAGACTAATCCTCTCAGACATCCTTAGAATAGATTTTTGATATAGATGGAGCCTTTTTCGGCTCTTTTTTATTTACTGAAGGTTAAACAACTGTGATAGGTATGCAACCTTTTTGAGACTAAATTGGGCAACTAATCACAATTACTTATGATTGAGACCCCATCTCCCTATAATCTTCATCACTTTCAGAAATTTGATTGTAATTTTGTAGATGCTGTTGTTCTTGTAGTCTATCCTGTTTGCTGGCTGGATATGAGCTTGGATCATCATTACTAGGAGGTCTCCGTATCGTATCTGGTACGATAATATAAATTCTTGGATTCTCTAAAGTCCCTTGAATTAAAACTATTTTTCCGTCACGTCCATTTTCCTTTTTCGCCCACGAAATCATAGCCAAAGAAACAAAGACATTCCAAGTATTAGAGCTTATACCCATTGGAGCTTTTTTAACATCTTTTTTTTCTTTTAGACCGTACACGACCTCAGATTTGCTAATTGTTCCACCTTTTTCTTTATCTTTGGCGTTAAGAATATCGAACACATTTTGTTCTATTTCTATTAGCTTCTGTTGTAATCTTTCCGTCATAATTTTTACAATAGTACCCACAATAAAAGGTAGGAGGGTAAATAGTAACACTGTTACAAATTCAAGTTGCGTTAATATAGAAGACCCAATTTCCAGCAATAGAGACAGCAATAACACAGTCGAAAAAATCAAACTTTGGCATACTAAGTTTTTTGCTTTTTCCCCTAACATAACTATTAGAGTTTGTGAGTCCTCAACAGACTCTATTTCCTTGTCCTTCGGTATATTCCCCCAATTTTTCATTAACGTCCGATAGGCCGCCCATACAAAAAAAATAAGTAGAACTGAGAGAACAAAATACTTTCCTAATGGGCTACCAACTACATCGAATTCATAGGCCAAAACACTACTCACCCAATCGTAAACAATGACTCCTACGACGGGTATTAGCAACGTTTTCAGGTTAACAAAAAACTCACGTACAGTCTTCCAAATAAATCCTAAATAGCTGATCATTATTGTCAGTACCTCGTCACAATTTTGAACAAGTCCTAAAAAGGGGCATAAATCAGACTTAGTCAGAATCATAGGTTTACATAACATTTAATCAATTATACCATATATTTTTGTTTTATACTTCGGATTTACGCCAGAGTAGCTTGTTTGGACTTGGAAATCCCTGATTCTAACTTCACGCTTGTTATTTTAAAGGTAAAATCCCTTAGAATCCCTTAGCGAGATCCTATGTTACAACCATTACACTTCAGGAAAATATTTATTTGGATTGATGCTGGAGCCTCTATTTTACAAACGTAGTCCTCCACGGATCAACTTATAGAGATCTGCATATTAAGTTTTTCCTATCCTCAATATTGGGATTTCATTAGAATGAATCGGCCCTTAGTGAAACCAAAAAGGGGTTGTCAAAAATGATGAGCCATGATAGAATGATCGGAGATTCTTGCGAAATTAATAAATATCTCCTGTGTAGCCTCTAAGTAATTAAGTTAGTTGAAGTAGTTAATGGCTAAATTGGTATTCAACAAAACTTTGAGGAAATTGATAAAATGACTACAGAGGATTATAAAGATAGTGATGCTCCTCTTGAACAAAATCAGTCTTTATCCCAACAGCAAACATTAGCTCAGGTTATTTATAACTTTTCTCCGCTTAAAAACCTTCCTCAACCTCTTCCTCTAGGACACGTTAGTATTGCAAAATGGTTTAAGGGTATTGTTGATGGAGGAGAATTAAAACCCTGCTGTTCAACGACAACTATAATTACCCAGCGATGACAATTAGAAATGCCCACTAGCCAAGCGGAGGAAGGGGAGTAAA
>JAGRBZ010000481.1 GCA_020433805.1 Anaerolineae bacterium | reverse complement strand
CGGGTTATTTTCGAGAAAGAAGAAAGCTGCTTCAGAAGAATAATGGATTCTAAACCATTTTTATTGAACCTTTCCGCGTCAGATCTGACCGAACTGCTCAAAAGCTGGGGCGAACCGGCTTATCGGGCTAACCAGATCGAAAGCTGGCTTTATCAACAGTACGTTGCTGATGCTTCGGCAATGAGCAATCTGCCAAAAAATTTGCGGCAGCGGTTGGCTGACGACTGCCTGATCGACCCGCTTACTCCGGCGGTGGAGGTCGACTCTTCCGATGGTTACACCCGGAAAGCGCTGTTCAATCTGCCTGACGGTCGCCAGATCGAAACGGTGTTGATGCGGTATGATACGCGCCAAACGCTGTGCATCAGCTCGCAGGCCGGCTGTGCTATGGCTTGCCCGTTTTGCGCTACCGGGCAGATGGGCTTTATGCGCAATTTGACCGCCGGTGAGATTGTGGCGCAGGTGCTTTACTACGCCCGGCACTTGAGCCAGGAAGAGAAACGGGTGACCAATATTGTGTTTATGGGCATGGGCGAACCTATGGCCAATTATGCTGAAACCTGGCGGGCCATTCGTCGCCTGAACGATCCACATGGCTTCAATTTGGGCGCGCGCCACATAACGGTCTCAACGGTGGGTTTGGTGCCGGCCATTCGGCGCATGAGCAAGGAGCCGGAGCAGATTGGGCTGGCGGTTTCGCTGCACGCGCCTCATGATACGCTGCGCGACACAATTGTGCCGGTCAATCGCCGCTACCCGTTGGCGATGTTGATGGACGCTATCCGTGATTACATTGCGGTGACCAATCGACGTGTAACGTTTGAATATGCTTTGATGGATAACCTCAACGACAGCGACGCTATGGCCGATCAGTTCGCCGAGTTGGTGCAGGGATTGCTGTGTCATATTAATTTGATCCCGCTTAATCCTACGCCTAACTCGCCTTGGAGCGGTTCGCCGGATGAGCGCGTTTATGCCTTTCGCGATAGGCTTCAGGCGGCCGGTATTTCAACCACCGTTCGAGTGCGGCGCGGCATCGACATCGCGGCCGGATGCGGGCAGCTTCACAACGCCCATAATAAGCAGGTTTCTGTGCAATAAGGGCCGGCGTAACGCTCTCCAGGTTTCCATAAAAAATCCACTTTAAAAAAATCTTGCATTTTTACGTTGAACGTTGTATCATAATACAGTTACGTGTAGACTTTTACTTTAATTCCAAAGGCCAGCGCCTATGCTGGCCTTTAAAGATTGAAATCCTGACAAACACTATCAAAATGCTATGGCATCTGGCACTTCCGGCTCGAACATTCGAGGCTTTGAAATTGAAAGCGGCGTTGCGATGCGGGGTGACGGAGCCGGCCTGAGGAATATCTTCCGGGCCGGGCTGCGCTGGCTTGAACTGCACGTACAGGATGTTAACAACTTAAATGTGTTCCCTATCCCTGATGGTGATACCGGAACCAATATGTTTCTAACGCTGCAAGCCGCATTATCGGCAGTTCCGGCCGATGAAGATCACGCCGGGACTGTGGCTGAAGCCCTGGCCCAGGGGGCCTTAATGGGCGGACGCGGCAATTCGGGCGTCATTCTATCACAATTTATCCAGGGGATGGCCGCCGGGTTAGCCGATAAAGCGACGTTTGAGGCGTTCGATTTGGTTCGCGCCTGGCGATTAGGATCTGAACATGCCTATAAAAGCGTTGTTGAGCCGGTCGAAGGAACGATATTGACCATCGCTCGCTGTGCGGCTGAGGCCGCCGAGGCGTGGGATCAACAGCCGCGTGATTTGGTTGCTTTGTTTGAAACCGTCACGTCGGCAGTCAGAACCGCACAAGCTGAGACACCCAATTACTTGACGGTTCTGCGCGAAGCCGGCGTAACTGACTCGGGTGGGCAAGGTTTGGTCTACATTTTTGAAGGGGGACTGCGCTTTTTGCGACACGAACCCTTGGACTTACCGGACCAAATATCCGCTCCAGCGGTCAGTAGTGAGCCGGCTTTTCGACAGCCCGAGAGCGCTCTGTATGACATTCAGTTTTTGATTGAAGGCGACGGGCTGGCTGTTGAAGCGATACGGGCCGGGATAACGCCAATGGGGGAATCGCCCTTGGTGGTGGGCACCGATAGCATGGTGCGGGTTCACCTTCATGGAACAGACCCGGCAAAACCACTCCGTTTTGGAGCCGAGTTTGGGGCTGTTAGCCAGGCATCGGTGGAAAATATGGCGCGCCAATCTCGGGATGCGGTCAAACCGATTGGCATCGTTGCTGTCGTGTCGGACCTTGGATTTGTCGCCATCTTTCAGCAGGAGAGCGTCGTTTTGGTTCAGCCGGTCTCCTTTGAGAGGTTGTTTGAGGTGATTCATCACATGCAGGCCCGTCAGGTTTTTGTTTTGCCGAACGATGATGATGTGATGATTTTGGCGCAGGCGGTGCGGGAGCACTGTCAGAAATCGGTGTACGTGGTTTCAACCCGTGCGATACCGCAAGGTATTGCCGCACTGCTGGCGTTTAATGACACGTTGGCTTTCGAAGAGAATGCGCGACGTATGGGTGATGCAGCCCGGCGAGTACGGACCCTTGAAGTGCTTGATAGCTCGCTTTGTGGCAACGGCAATGGAACGGTATCGACAGGGGTCACTACCCTGTATGAGGGTGATCTACTGGTGGCCGGCCAGGACCTTATCGCCACAACGCTGCTCGCTTTGGAATGCGTTGAGGCAGAACAATACGAATTGATTACGCTCTATTCCGGGCAACATAGCCGGCCGGCACAGACCCAGGTGCTTAAAAACGAGATCGCATTCCGCTACCCGGAGGCCGATGTGGAAATTTACCTGGGCGAGTACGGTCGTTATCATTATATTATTTCATTGGAGTAATTGTTTACTTTGTCTGAGAAAGTAGCTATTGTCACCGATAGTACGGCTTATTTTGAGCCGGGTGAAGTTGAAGAGTTGGGTATTCACGTTGTTCCGCTTAGGATCCGCTTGGGTACCGAAAAGTTTTTAGATGGACGTGAGACGGATACGGAGGAGCTTTTTCGAAAAGCCCATATTTCCGGCCAATTTCCGGTGAGTTATCCGCCTGATCCGGTCGAGTTTGAACGCGTTTATGCGGATATTCATAAGCATAAAACCGATCAGATCCTCTCTATTCACATTTCGAGCCATCTCAGTAAAACGATCGATCGGGCCAAATCGGGAGCCGAGGCGCTTATGGGGCGCTGCTCGATTATGATTGTCGATTCGATGACGACTTCAGTAGGGTTGGGCATTTTGGTAAAAGCGGCCGCCCGGGCGGCCAACGAGGGCGCTTCGCTGGATGATATTGTGCGCCTGGTGCGCGGCATGCTGCCCCACATCTATCTGATATTTTATGTCGAAACGATGGATTACTTGGAACGTAGTGGTCGCATCGGTAAAGCGCAGGCCATTTTAGGCTCGATGTTGAGTATCAAGCCTATCTTATTTATGGAAGATGGCGACATCATCCCCCTGGAAAAGGTGCGCACTACCGAAAAAGCGCTTGAAAAATTGTTTGAGTTTGTAGCCGAATTTGATAATTTAGAGCAAACTGCTATCATTCAGCGCAGTAAAGAGCCTAGCCGCGAAGCCAAGATACTGAAAGAACGCCTAGAACAGAGCTTTCCTGACCTGCAATTTCCCGTTATCCAATACGGGGCCGATATGGCAACCCGCATTGGACCCAGTGCCGTCGGAATTGTGGTCTACGAAGGCATGAACTTTTGATATAAGAAAAATACGTTATGCTCTCTACATTCGATAAACTGAGCCGGATGCTAACCCAGGAAAAGAGATTGGGTTACAAGAACAAAGCCATTATGGGGGGATTTGAAAAGCTGGCCCCCAATTGGTCTG
Organism: Anaerolineae bacterium; assembly: GCA_020433805.1. Taxonomy (GTDB): domain Bacteria; phylum Chloroflexota; class Anaerolineae; order 4572-78; family J111; genus JAGRBY01. Next base: position 2,134 of record JAGRBZ010000481.1, on the reverse strand, counting down.
AAGAAGCACGGCAAGAAGCCTCGACTGAGAACGAACGCCGTGTCATTGAGGAAGTGTTTGAAGATCTGCAAAAATATCCTGATGTGGATGATGCGGATCGACCGACCTTTGTTCATCAAATTCTGGTCAAACTCCACAAACCGAATAAGCAATCCACTTCTCGAACGGCTAATAATAAACAAAATGATAACAAAGAGGCATCGCCGCCCCAGAATTCGCCTAACAAAGCAGAGGTAGAAAAAAAGACCGAGAGGCAGTCACCAAAGCCACCTCGAATTTCATCTTCTGGCTCCAACACCCACCGGAAAACTACGCGATCATCGACCGATTCGTCTGCTCGAAATGGTTCAGATAGGGATTATGCCAGCACCGGGCTTGATTCACCAGTTACAAAATTACCCGGCATTAAAGATGGAATGGCCCGTAAGTTAGCAAAGCTAGACATTTTTTGTATCGAAGACTTCTTGAAGCATTATCCGCGCCGGTACGACGATTATCGAGCGCTCAAGCCAATCAATCAGCTTGAATATAATGAAGATGTCACGATAATTGGTCAGGTCTGGGAAACCCGTAAACGCCAGTCGCGTGGTAATCGGACCCTCGTAACCACTATTTTAACCGACGGCACGGCGACCATCGAAGCAACCTGGTTTAACCAACCGTGGTTGGAAAAAACATTCAAACCGGGTATGGAGTTGGTGTTAAGCGGTCGCGTCGAGCAATATTTGGGCCGGTTGACGTTTCAAGCGCCGGAATGGGAAGAGCTGGATAAGGATTTGGTTCATACAGGCCGGTTGGTGCCGGTTTATCCCTTGACTCAAGGCATTACCTCGAAGTGGTTGCGCAAGCAAATTCGAGGGGTGGTTAACTATTGGAGCCGCCGTTTACCCGATTATCTCCCGGACGACTCGCGCGAACGGCTGAATATGCCGACGCTTGAAGAGGCCATACGCCAGATTCATTTTCCGGATGACTGGAATAAGTTAGAAGAAGCACGCCGCCGTCTGGCGTTTGATGAACTGTTGATGATTCAATTGGGTGTCCTGCGTCAGCGTATCGAGTGGCGTACCCAACAGGGCCAAGCATTGCAGGTTGCACCGGATACCGTTTCTCGTATCCTTGAAACGCTGCCGTTCCAGTTGACCGGCGCTCAACGTAGGACGCTCGACGAGATTGTAGCCGACGTACAGCTTAGTGTGCCGATGAGTCGTCTCCTGCAAGGTGATGTAGGTTCCGGGAAAACAGTGGTTGCACTCATCGCCATGGTTCTGGCTGTTCTGGATGGTGGGCAAGCCGCTATTCTGGCTCCTACGGAAATTCTAGCGGAACAGCATTATAAAGGCATGGAGCAGTTGCTGGAGCGTATAGGGCAGGCATTTGGGCGCTCGTTTAGCATCAAAATGCTTACCGGCAGCGTAACCGGCGCTCAAAGAAAAGATCTGTTAGAGGAGTTGGCGCAAGGGCAGATTGATATTTTAGTCGGCACCCATGCCATTATTCAAGGTAATGTTGGGTTCAAAGATTTGCGGCTGGCGGTTATTGATGAGCAGCATCGCTTTGGGGTAGAACAGCGAAGTGCTTTGCGTGACAAAGGTTACAACCCGCATATGTTGGTTATGACGGCCACACCTATTCCGCGGACGCTGGCGCTCACCCTCTATGGTGATCTCGATTTGTCTATTATCGATGAGATGCCGCCGGGTCGGCAGCCGATTAAAACGCGCTGGCTCACCCCCAGAGAACGAGAACGTGCTTACAGCTTTATCAAGTCCCAGATTAAGAAGGGACGACAGGCGTTTATCATCTGTCCTTTAGTTGAAGAAAGCGAGAAAACCGAGGCTCGGTCGGCTATCGAAGAGCATGAGCGATTGCAGAAACAGGTTTTCTTCCGGCTAAAGCTTGGTTTGTTACACGGCCGAATGAAAAGCGCTGAAAAAGAAAAGGTAATGAAAGCGTTCAAAGACCAACATTCTCAGATCTTGGTTTCAACATCGGTAGTCGAGGTCGGCATCGATGTGCCCAATGCATCGGTGATGCTCATTGAAGGGGCTAATCGATTTGGTCTGGCGCAACTCCATCAGTTTCGAGGCCGGGTAGGTCGTGGTCAGCATGATAGCTATTGTTTGTTGCTGGC
>JAGRBZ010000480.1 GCA_020433805.1 Anaerolineae bacterium | reverse complement strand
GATGGCATTTCACCAGGCACGTCCGGGAAATCCTCTGTTTCTCATTTCTATTGCTATGTTCGTCCTGGGTTCCTACTTCCTTTTCGTAGATAAAGATAATCAGATGCTCGTTAGCAACCGCGTGGTTATAGTATCTTTAATAGCGGCGATAATCATGTGGATATCTACCGAACGTTTACGAAATGTGGAAGGGCGAAGGTTGGGCGACGACCCCGACTCTATAATTGGGTTCATTGGCGAGACAATAACGGATATAGAGGCGCACTCTGGCGGCTCAGTGCTGGTTGATGGACAGTTGTGGCCGGCGCGTAGCAAAGAACCCATTCCGGCCGGCAACACCGTGCGCGTCCTCAGACAGGATGGATTTTGGCTGACCGTTAAAAAAGCGCCCAAATTGACCAGGCCTTCCGGCAAGCCGGTTGAGAAAACCCGCTCCACTCGGTGACGCCGGAGGAGACAATTACGGCCAGGCGAAACAATCCACCTGGCCGTAAAGTTAAAACATCCATTTCAGTTGAACATAATCTTTGTAACTTAGCGACACCTTCCACCCTTCATAATTCATCCCTCATAATTCATAATTATCGATCAATAGGCTGGCTGAAAACGTAATGTTTCCGGCACACTACGCTGCTTGATCTGCTCAGTGTAGGCCTGCTTTCGGCGCAACCACGTTTCATAAACACCTTTCCAACGGCTAAAATCGGTCCGCGTCTCATCAAAAGCATCATAATCGACCAGATTACCGGCCATAAGCGCCGCATAAAAATCCCCGCTCAAAACCCCGTACTTCTCTTCCAATGGGGCCAGGCGTCGCTCAAGCATTTTTATTTCGATAACCAACTCATGAATTTCCATTCTGGTCTCCTTGTAAAATTACAATCATCCAGCCATCCACGATTATTATACCATACCTATAAAAAGCGGAGCTGATCGAAAAATAGTAAAAACGCTATACGCTTACCCTCTGACAACGACCACTCCCCTTTCGACACACCCATTTTCATTCCTCATAATTCATCCTTCTTAAATATAGCGTATCTGATTTTGCATTTCCTCCCAAGTGACATAATTGAGAACAGGCAGCAAGCGACGCACAATTTCATGGGGCGAATGGCGAGATGCCAAAATAAGGCCGTAGTGATCCTTACAGAGTAACTTCGTAGTCCGATATACGATTGCGCTCGATATGGGCGTTAATTTCAGCCTGATGATCGCTGTAGTAACTCAAAGCGTCAAACACCTGAGCTAAAGACAGGTGAGGCAAACGGTGGGGAATATCTTGGGGATCAATTCCCTGACGCCACATCTCAACGATGGCCCGTACAGGGGTGCGTGTACCGCTAACAATCGGTTCACCGCTCAGAATGTCTGAATTTTTGACAATGTATAAATGTTCGGTCTGTTCAAGCATAAAAGGCCTCCAAAATTGAATACCTATAAATTGTAAGGATAAAAAGGAGGTCTGCAAGTCTTTAACTCTGTCTGGGTGCACGTGAGATCTTTATCCACGACCACGTCTCGATTTCCACAACTTTCATCCCTCATAATTCATCCTTCATCCCTTAGATGTCGGCGTTATCGTTCACTAATACCAAGACGGCCAAACCTACGAAGTTGAATTCGTATTTCGGGCTGATAACGCCACCGCTGCCGAGGAAAGTTTACATGCCGCCTTGCACCAAACTCGAATGAGTGGTGAATGGTTCAAGCTAACGGATGAGCAGAAATCCGCGCTTATTTCAGTAAGCGAATTTAGAAACGGCTATTTTGTTAGTGGTGAAGAACTGCTAAAAGCGGAAACCTTACTTGCTATATAAAGAGTGAGAGGTTTGGGAGTGGAACCATACCTCGCTCCACTCCACAACTATGGGTACAATCTATTTTACGGTAGCGCAACAAAAGCCTTACCGGCTCCGAACACATCTGCATCAAAAACAAAAACTAAATCTGCCAAGTCTGCAGGAACTTGATAACCAACTTGACCTCGTATTTTTTCACCTGGGGCAAGTTTACCATCGGGTGTTGAACCACCCGAAGCTGAAGAAGCAAAAATATCAACATCGTAAGATTGCCCCGACGGGTCTTTTAGCGACATTTGCAGCATACTTGAGATTGCAGCCGGTTCAGTGGTTTTATTCTCTACAGTAACATCTACGACCAAAAATTTGTTACCTTCGTTTGGTTTACTAAAATCGTTACCGGTGGGTGAAGAAACGCCATTGACGGTGATTGTAAAATCACCAATTTCAACAATATCACCAATATTGAAGGTTTCCTGTTGGATCTCGCCTGCTATTTCAGCTGGCGGTTCAACACTGACAGGTTGAGAGCCTAAATCAGTAAATATTTTACCGGTTCCAAAGACTTCCGCATCAAAAACAAATTGTAAACTTTGAACATCTGTGGGGACTTGAAAACCTATTTTGCCCCGCATTCGTTCCCCTGGTGATAACTCACCATCAACAGATGCATTATCAATAGCTGTGCCTACCATCAAATCAGGATCGTAACTTTGTCCAGTGCTATCCTTTATTGTCATTTGTAGTAGAGATGAAATTGATGCTGGTGAGTCACTTTGGTTAACAATCAGCATTTCAACAGCAATGAATTTCTTTCCTTCATCCGGTTTGGCAAAATCATTTGGAGATACTTCTTCCCACCCCAAAACAACCAGCGTACTATCACCAATACTGACAATATCTCCCACACTATACGCTTGTTGTTGTGTTTCTCCAGCTACCTCAGTCGGTGGTTCGAGACTAATGGGCGCATTACCCAAGTTAACAAAAATCTTTCCTGCGCCAAAAATACTTTCATCAAAAACAAATTGTAAACCTTGTATACTCTCCGGCACCTGGAAGGCAGACTTACCTCGCACCCGCTCACCTGGCGATAACTCACCGTCAACAGATGCACTATCAGCGGCTGTGCCGGCCATTAAATCAGCATCATAATTTTGCCCTGTTTCATCTTTTAACGACATTTGCAACAAGGATGAAATTGATGCTGGTGAGTCACTTTGGTTAACAATCAGCATTTCAACAGCAATGAATTTCTTTCCTTCATCCGGTTTGGCAAAATCATTTGGAGATACTTCTTCCCATCCCAAAACAACCAGCGTACTATCACCAATACTGACAATATCTCCCACCTCGTATACCTCTAGTTCTGCTGGTGGTACACTTTCCGATTGAGTAGCAGCCTCCCCAGCTTCTTCTTCTGTTGCAAGAGCCTCTTTTTCAACCTGTTGTTCAGACTGTTCGGCTGACTGAGAAGAAGCAGACACCTTTTCCTCAACTTCACCTACTTTTTCTGGTGTGGCACCACTACCACCACAGGCCAACAAAATGAATAAGACAAAAGGGATCATAAAAATCACAAGCTTGATACGAAACTTGTTTGAGGTAGCCATTTTCTTCTCCTTATGTTTAAAGTAGCCTTCTTAAATTTAGTAAGCAAAACCCTCATTTATCTTTCATCATATCACCACCTCTTCTCAACGAGGCCAGCCAACCGCACGTATTTATTGTGCATAAACACCCACCCTTTCATGGAAATCTTAGAATCAAAAACACAAAGATTTTTCATGCCTAATTGCAACGGCAACAGAGTGAGAGCAGCTAATTCAATCATCGAATTTATTTCGGGTTGTCATCAAACAAAACGGGAAGTGATTTACTATTTGAGAAGGAGAAAGTCAACAAGGGGTCAGTGGTAAGATGAAGCAATCATGATCAAACTAATAAAAGTATACCGACCAAAAATCAAAAAGCCGTATAAATCTCCTCAAAAATAAGTTAGAAAACCGCATTTCCAACAAACTCCACTCCAACCTCGACTCCATTTACGCCGGTAGCACTTTTCAGCATAATCAAAGTAATAACCATTCCGGCCTGCCAAAAAGTTAAAAAAGTGAGGAGCACTATAATGACAACAATAGTAACCTGCTAAGGAAAACGCCGTAGGCCGGGGCATGTGGGGTAGCTCCCCCAATTCCCCCTTTTTCCTTTACTGAAAGAACGATGCCTTGCATCGTGGTTTGCTGAGTTCGGGAATAGATGCGTCTCATGTCATTTCGCAGCGCAGCGGAGAAATCCCTGTGACACTACACCTGAAACGGTGTCCGGTTGGGACAATTTGAAGCCACAACGCGCATTTTTCCCGGCGAATGCTTCCCGGTTTGAAATGTTTAAGGAGTTTCTCCGCCGGAGTTTTCCTGAGCGCAGTCGAAGGGGCTACGAAATGACATAGGCGACTTTAATTAAAGTCCCTCAAGGTAAGCGCGGTCACGCGTTTGATGATATTGTTCAACAACTTGATAACGATTACTTTTCAACATCAATATGCCATTCACCATTCTCTTTTACCATAGGGACCGTCTCTGTTTCAACTTGACCGTTTCCATAGGTGATATCAACCACAACAACGGCTGTATTTTCAACAATATCTTCGCGTGTGATCTCAATAGATTGAATCCCCCCTTTATTTTGAATTTGGCGAGCTCGGCTCTCAATACCCATATCAATTTTATCTTTGCTAAACCGGCGAATAGCATTAGTAGACATCATACTATATACCGCATCACTGTCTCCCGCTTCGGCGGCTTCGAAAAAATCCTGTGCAGTTTGACTGGGGCCAGATCCAAAAAAGCCACAACCAACTAAACTCAGTAACCCTATAAAAATTAAGACAGAAAGTTTGATTCTCATAAGTTTTTACTCTCCTATATTTAAGCTCGCAACAAATTGTAAATATGGGCTATCAATCAGCCGCGATGGTAATAGATATTCACCTTTGGCAAAGGGAAACGACAACCTGTCAAATTTATTCATTGTTAAATCTAAGCCCGTTGAAAGATAAGCTTTCCATACTAATTCAGTGCAGTACAGGGCTTTATCTGTTTTCAGATCAAAATCATCATCAAAAGAAAGGTGGGCGTGGACATAGTTTAAGGCCGTATCGGCGGCTTGTTGGGCAGTAAGTTGGTCGTAAGGGTGGAGTCGATAGACAGCTCCTGCAACGGCCACATTTGGTGCGAGAAAGTCACGAATCGGCTCTATTAAAACTGCTCCCTGATGAGATATGGGATTATTAGGCGCAGCATGAATCACATAGATTTCTTTCTCCTCAATGTATATAATACCAACGTGCGTATATTCAGTTTGGCTGTCTACGGTGAGGACAAATTGTCCGGCAATTGAATTACTACGCCGGAAGATTAGATCACCTGTCTTGAATATTTCAGGAGTATAGTGAAGCTTATAGGTTGGTTCTGAAGAAAAAGATGACGACGGCAGCAGCGTTATGCATAATAACCCCATACTAATTAACACCCTATAAGATAGAACAGCAACATTAGTCGCCTTTATATCAAACCACCCCATGTTTATTATCTCCACTTACTTTCATCATATCACCTCTTTTATTACCAAGTCTAGTTAACCTCATACATTTGTCGTTTCACAAGCATACATCCGTCTCACGAAAACCTTAAAATTAAGTTGTCCGGCAAATTTTAAGGTGCGATTAAACTCACCGCTTGACCGTGTTAGCGAAACATGAAGCATAGACAGACTATCAACTATATCCTATGTTTCACCCCCTCTACCCCGCAACAAAAAAAGCCCTACGGACCAAACCGCCCGTAGAGCTTCTTTTCAATCTTTTATTCCTAATTCATAATTCTATATAGTGACAAATGTCACCTGTGGGTATGGTAAAATAAGAGAGAACCCAACAAAAGGTGACAAAAATGAAACAAGTTGATGAAATACAACGAATGCAAGCCAAAACACCGGAACAGCGGTTGATGAATGTGCTGACCCAAGAATTCAACTATGCACCCAAAATAGCGGAAGCCATCGTGGCCGAAGCACAAGCCAGTTTGGTAGGACAAGAACAGCATCTGCGGCCAGGCCAAGTACGGGTCATCTTGCTCAAACGAGAGGCGGCCCATGGCCAAGCCTTGAGCAACAGTGAGACCATCGAAGTGACCTGGACGGTTGATGCTGGAG
>JAGRBZ010000479.1 GCA_020433805.1 Anaerolineae bacterium | reverse complement strand
TTCGCTATCGACATAGATGAGTTCCAGGCCGGGGGCTAATTGGATAATATCGCCATCGTTTAGAGGGTAGGGATTGACGATACGCTGGCTGTTAACGAAGACACCGTTTTTACTACCGGCATCTTCCAAATAAAATTGACCTTGTTTGCGGCGTAAAATGGCGTGCGTACGTGAGATCCAGCGCACTGGAATGCTGATGGTACAATCAGTCGAGCGGCCAATCGTAATCTCAGAAGTTGGGTCATCGTGCAAAATCCACTGGTCTTTGATAATTTCTTCCTCTTTCCAGATAAGAAGCGCTTGTTCGGTTTGTAGATTTTTCACTTGATCCTCCTGTTTTGACAGTAAATTTGGTTTAGGATAATCTTAAGTCTAATTCGGTTTAACTGAAACCTTAATTTGCGAGAAAATTCTTGACAATACATCTTAAGCCCGGTGACTGCTTAAAAGATCGCTATGAAATTGTCGGGTTGATCGGCTCAGGTGGTATGGGAACGGTTTATCTAGCTAATGATAGAGTGCTAGAAGGACGTCAAACCGCCATCAAAGAGATTTTTTTGCAGCCTGGCTTGAGCGACGAATTGGCCCAGAGCTTTCGTAAGCAGTTCTATAAGGAAGCCTCTACTTTAGCGCGGCTCGATCATCCGGGTCTGCCTAAAGTAAGCGACTATTTTTCCAGAGATGAACGGGATTATCTGGTTATGGATTTTATCCCCGGCCAGAATCTTTTGGAAATTGCCAATGAAGCGCGTCGCGAAGCCCGGTTTCTTGAGCAGGCGGCCGTGATGCGGTGGGTTGATCAGATTTGTAATACGCTCACGTATCTTCACGCGCAAGAGCCGCCCGTTCTGCATCGCGATGTGAAACCAGCCAATGTTAAATTGACGCCTGACGGACGTCTGAAGCTCGTTGATTTTGGTTTGGTTAAACCGCTCGACCCCAATGATCCCAGTACTTTAACGGGTCTGCAAGGTGCGGGCAGTTTGCCTTATGCACCGCTTGAGCAGTATGTTGATCATTTAGGCCACACCGATGCTCGCTCTGATCTTTACGCCTTGGGCGCTACGGTGTACCATTTACTCACCGGTAATGTCCCACCGAGTGCGCAAGAACGTTTTATTGTACCGGAGTCTTTACCGTCTCCGCAAGAAGTTAATCCCGATATTTCGCCTAATATGGCCCGCGTAATTTTGGCCGCTATGGCCCCGCACCCTAAGGATCGGCCGGCTTCGATAGCAGAATGGCAGGCGATGATCCACGGCTCGGACAATACAATGCCGATGGAACATGAGCCGGCCATTGATACAAGCTTGACTTCGAGTTTGGCTGAAAATTGGTGGCTGGCGGGTGTTGCATTAGCGATGTTCGCCGCTGCGTTATGGATGACGTTTGGCGGAAGCGGATAACATTATTTTATTTATGCGCCTTAAGCATTTGACCACTCAGTAAAATCGCCACGAGACCAAAAACAAAGGCCAGCGCGGCCACCGCAAGCCGCCCCATGAACAAATCCGGCGACTCAAAGGCCCATTGTTCCGGGCGCAGCCAACCGGCCCCGTAGCACAGATACGCTAGTAATCCTCCGATGAGTACCCACAAACCCAATCGCACTCGCTGCGAAAGCGGCCTTCGAGACTGCTGCCCCAATCGAAACCCTACAATACCCGCCAAGAGCGTGGCCGCCAGCGCAGAAAGCAAATCAATACCATCTAATGGGCGGTTGTCGATAGTAGAAGATGGAGATGCCTGCGGTTGACCGGGCGGCACGTTGGCATTGCTCGCCAGTGGAACAGGCGTATCCGTCGCCTCCACCGGTGTCGCCGTCATCGTAGCGGTTGGCGAGTCGGTGGGAGTAGCCGTGAGGGTTCGGGTTGAGGTCGGTGTTACCGGTTCGGGTGTGGGCGTAGGAGGAGCCAGCACTGAAATATGGATGGGTTCCGATGACTCGGCTTGTCCGGCAATCGCCATAATTTCGTAATCGCCCGGCTCTAACAAATTGATTTGCGCTTCAACAACGCCATTTATACTGGAGACCATCTGAGAGTTTGTTTCTCGGCCATTGCGTAATGCTTTTATTTCCACCGGGGTGTCATCGGGAACGACATGCCCGTTGTGGTCGATAATCGCGCCGGTTTGGATTTTGATAGTGACCGGGGCAACACTATTATCCGGTATATCTTCGAGCAAGGTGATCGGTAATTCCTGATCAGGATCAGGCGCTAAGACGTCGGCCAGTTCATAGCCAATCCCTTCAACTGAGACCGGAGAGGCTCCCTGCGGTTCAACTTCGCCAAAGAGCGCACGTACAACCGTTTCGATGTGCGGTTGGGTTTTGCTGTAGACTCCGTAATAAGCTGTGAGTTTTGTGACCTCCGTTGTGTCCAAGTAATAAGGAGCGTTAAAAGCCAAAACAATTGACGTTTTATCGCGGAGGGTGCCATTTTCCTGGCTCAAAAATAATTTTAAGGCATCAGAGTTGTTAAAACGGCTGGTATTCAAATCAAGAGTCGAAAAAATGAGCCAATCGGCTGCTTGAATACGCTCTCGTACCTCTTCAGGAGTGAGTTGGATCGCTTTATTTTCAACAGGTTGTTGCGTTTCATCAGTCGGGTCTAGCGGCGTGATTAAGGCTCCGCCCAGTGCCTGTTTTAATTCGGCAAACGTAATCGTACTGATATTTTCCTGTTGAATTTGCCCGGTCGCTTGGGGGCCATATAGACGCAGAATAGTTTCTTCGATGGCCGTCCGGGGGATATAAAGTTCGACCGGTTCGCACGATTCAAGATAGCACTCGCGCGTAAAGCGGGTGTCGTTGACGATGAGAATGTTTTCATCAGGGCGGGGCGGTTGGGGAATTCGCAGCCGCAGTTCTTCCGGCGACGGGTAGAGCAGCGTTAGACTTTCTTGGGCGATGCTGTTAACGAGAGGCTGTGGTTTAGCGGTGACTTCAACGGCGTTGGTGGGGTCTTGATTAAGGGCTTCTAGGGTGAGTTCAGGATACAGTTTTAACTTCAATCGCAAAATTCGTTCAACAGCGCGATCAACCTGGGCGGCAAAGGTCGGGTTGTTAATATACTCCACCCGAAAGAAAAAGATGGTATCTTTGATGTTAGCAAACTGATCCGACCAGATCGACCGTAGATCGAATTGCACCAACAGCAGTACATCATTGCCGGCCAGAAAAGCTTCTTTAGCAATACGTCGATGGGGGAAGTTTTGCAATGACGGATCGAAATGTTTGCGTACGGCCGGTACGCCTAACGCATCGCTGACTACAAGACCACCGCTGTCACGCCAGGGAACAATTTCCGGTAAGGTTAACAGGGTGCGCATCCCTTCCGCGTCGAAACTAATCGGTGCTGTAAATTGTCGGATATCACCCTGAAAACCCCGGTAGCGGATGTGGCTTGACATTAAGGCATCGGTAACACCTAATGGATCGTCCTTGAGTTCGGCAGTGACGTGGAAAAAAGGCGGCAGTTCTATGCGGCGCAGTTCCTGAAGAGATTTGTCGACCGTAGCTACCTCATTATCCGGCAATCGGTCGCTGCCGCCATGACCGGGGAAATGTTTGGCAACGGTGGCAATACGCCCTCCGCTCCCTTCATGCACGCCTCGAATATAAGCCCGGCCAATTTGGCTCACCCAGTAAGGGTCACCACCGTACACCCGTGTGCCGATGTCGCCACGTCCAGTGGGCCGCGGATCGTTGAGAACGTCTAACCCCGGCCCCAAAACCATATTGATGCCCATCGCCGACATTTCCTCACCGACTATTTGGCCAATTGCTTCGGCGTTACCAACGTCCCAAGTGGCTCCAATCGCCATTTGGCTGGGAATAGGCGTTACTCCGCCGGTGATGCGACTGTAGGGAAAAGCATCGCCCTCTTGATCAATTGCGACGAAGAGGGGTAGGTTGTTGTTTTGAAACCCAATAGTTTGCAGCGCGTTGTTGAGTTCTGTAATTTGGCGAGGAGCCGAGGGGTTGTTTTCAAAGTTGCTGTTGGCAGCCAATAACACAACACCACCAACGCGATATTCCGTAACAAGCTGCCAAATATCTGAGTCAGGGTTGGCCGTTGAGCCGACAAAGGGGACAATGAAGAGTTGCCCAACCTTATCTTCGACGGACATCGAAGCCATCATTTCGGCCACAGGATCAGGGTCTTGGGCGAGAGTTACTGGTGTTGTAGTCGGTAAAAAGAAAAATAACCAGAAAACGACAAAAATTAGGGCAGCACGTTTGATCACTTTCATGCGGAACATGATACACGAAGCCAATCGATGCGCCAAAACTATCAGAGGACGTCGTACCTTCAAGTAAACAGTAATCGCTGTCTCTTAATACTACTACGAGACTTCGGTCTAAGAAACCAGGGTTTTTACTTTAGAAGTGGAAATATGCGCTTTAGTGCGCTTTTCTCAACACGAAATTGATTGAATTAACCGAAAACCCTGGTTTCTTTCTTAGCTTTATGTCTAAATCTCGTTGTAGTATTAAGGATACTGGTAGAATAGCGTTATTGATGCATGTTCTGGCTAAACCGTTCTTTATCGAGCGAGTGAGGTTTCAGCCGGCTGGGCTATCGGAGCCAGAATAAACGCGTTGTTGTCCTGAATCGCCGGATTAAAAACCGATACGCTAAAACCGGCCAGCATCATTAAAAGCAGGGCGGTTACAATGAGTCGCCATAGGATGGACTGCCAGGTATTAATCTCAAAGGAAGTGTGAGTCATTTAAGTCCTCTCAAGGTCAGATTATTAAGTCCTCCTCTCATTGTACTCTCGCGCCGGTTTTTTTTCCGGTTTCTTGGCTGTCATCAATCTGACGATTAAATCGTCGGTTAAGCGTAGGGTAATGTTGAGTCAAATTTGTTAATTAGCCTTGTAGTAAAGACTGCCCACCATCGATCCACATTTCTGTGCCGGTAATGTGCGAAGCCGCATCTGAGGCTAAGAAGAATACCAACTCGGCAACTTGCTCCGGCTTGCCGGGGTCGCCATCCGTTAATGGAATTTGCCCTTCGGGGTATTCGACGGGTTCTTTAACTTTGTCCAGATCTTTGCGTTCGGTATTGTCTTCTATCGACGTTGAGATTGCTCCCGGACAGATAACATTGACTCGTACCTTATTTTCGGCTAATTCCAGAGCAATCATTTTTGCAAAAGCAACTTGGGCCGCTTTGGAACAGGCATAAGCGGTGGCTCCGGTATTGCTAAACATACGTGTCCCATTTACCGAGGCCGTGATTACAATCGAGCCACCTTGTTTCTTGAGGTGAGGGACGGTATATTTAACCGTTAAAAATGTTCCTCGAAGATTAATTTCTAACGTTTTGTCCCAATCTTCGGCGGTTATCTCTTCGATAGGTGCCCATACGCCGTTAATACCGGCGTTGGCAAAAACAATATCCAGTCGCCCCCATTTTTCGACAAGTTTTTGGACAGCTTGCTGCATTTGCATTGCTGATGAGACATCCGCTACAAGGGGCAAAACCTCATAGCCGGCTCGATGTAAATCTTCAGTGGCGCTATAGACGCTGTCTTCAGAAATTCCCAGCACGCCAACTTTAACGCCGGCCTGGGCTAAACGTCGCACGGCAGCTTGACCGATACCGGAACTGCCACCGGTTACGAATGCCACTTTTCCTGTCATTTCCATTTTAGGCTCCTTATGAAATCAAAAAGGGATGGAACTTTTTTGTCGGTTCCACCCCTTTCTTGGGTTAAGTTGAAATTACATAGCTAGCGGTTTTCTTTCAAGAAAAGATCGACTTCTCTCTGAGCCCGCTCCTGTTCGTATCCGTACGTATTTTGAACCTTATCGATTAATTTGTTATAATTACCATCGATCTCTTTAAGTTCATCTTCAGTGATTTTTGCCCATCGAACCTTCGCTTTGCTCGAAACTTGGGCCCAACTCTTTTTTGTGATGTTCTTACTCAAAAGCTACTCCCTTGAAAATAGGCTTTAAACGGCTAGGGGCTTGGGATCAAGTTGGACAGTGAAGCCCAAGCGGGCCAGTTGTT
>JAGRBZ010000047.1 GCA_020433805.1 Anaerolineae bacterium | reverse complement strand
GTCCTCTGTGTCGAACGCGTGAGTACCCGATTTGAAGGGGCTACTCCTTGTGATGAACAACCTTTTGTTATTGGTACAATGACAGATGGTTCCGGAAATTTCATATTTACCGACGTTCCTCATGGTCGCTATCGACTGGTGGCAAATACCCCGGCAGATAGCTGGACTTCTTTGACAGAGTCCTCCGGGCTGATTTCTGAACAAATTTTGGTAGAAACAGGCCAAGAGGTTGATCTGTTGCAGCTTATTTTGACCTCAGAAGAGTAACCTGCCCTTAACTTTGGCTGTTACAATCATTTTCGTGGCTAATAACGACGCCCAAAAAACAGTTTTTTCCCGGTAATCGTGTAAAAAGGCGACACTTCATAATCCTTTTGGATTAACAATTCCAGTTTTGCCTAGCTCACTAGAGCTATATCTAATAGCTCTTTTTAGTCCTTAGAACTGCCTACATTAGTATGGTCAGTTTGAGGGCGAGTTGTTACAATAGTTAAGAAGAAAAGTATTGGTACTAAAGACGGAATTGCTTTGGTAAAATTATAAATTGTTTACGTTAGGAGTGTTTATGTCATTGAAATTTACAGAAGAGTTAATTGATGCTTACGATTACGAACAACCATATCGCGGAGAAATTCGTACAGGGATCTTACTTGAGATCAACGAGTATGGTGCTTTTATTGATGTTGGTCTAAAGCACGATGGGTTTGTACCGCGTTCAGATATAGAAAGCCTGGGAGATAGTATTATTTCAGAGCTGGTACCCGGTTCGGAAGTGAAAATTCGGGTTATCAAGCCTGTTGACCGCGATGGGAGCCTAACTCTATCTCTATCACAAGTTCAAGCTGAAAAAGATTGGGAAAAGGTTAGCGAACTGATGGAACAGGACGAAATTGTCCGCGTTAAGATCTTTGAGTCCAATCGAGGCGGGTTACTTGCTAAGTACAATCATCTTCAAGTATTTATTCCGGCCTCCCATCTCTGGCAGCGCAATCATCGTGATTTGAAAAGTTATATCGATGAGGAATTGGCTGTTAAGTTTATAGAAGTTGATAAACTGTCGAATCGGCTGATCGGGTCTGAAGAAAAAGCTGAGAAAGAACTAAGCCAGCAGCGACTTGATGAGTTGATGAATGACCTTATTGAAGGACAGGTAAGAAAGGGTGTCGTTCGACATCTTACTGACTTCGGTGCGTTTGTCGATTTAGGTGGAGCTGATGGTTTGATCCATAATTCCGAATTAGCTTGGAAGCATGTTAACCATCCTGGTGACATCGTAAAAGTTGGTGATGAGATAGACGTGTATGTGTTAGAACTTGACCATAAGCGGCAACGTATTAACCTGAGCCTTAAACGCTTAAAGTCAAACCCGTGGAACGAAGTCGCAGAAAACTATAGCGTCGAGCAGCTAGTCATGGGTCGCGTTACAAAAGTAGTGAATTATGGGGCGTTTGTGCGACTTGATATTGGTGTCGATGGATTGCTCCATATTAGTGAAATAGCCGAACCGGCTCCCGATGATCCAAGAGAATTTATTGAACGTGGTGAAAAAGTGGTTTTGAGAATTTTAGACATCGATCCGTTCCGCGAACGCATGGGTTTGAGCTTAAAACGCGTTTCTGAAGAAGAGCGAGCAGCTTGGCTAGACCAACAGTCAGAGTCAACGCACGTATAAAGCTCCATTATTTGTTTGATTAATTGAAATAAGACGTCAGTTTAATAATTACAGGGGCGTATATTGGGTTTTTCTACCTTTTAGAAAAACTTAATAGACGTCCCCTTTTTATATACAAATAATTGGACAAAAGGGAAGTAAAATGTTGAGAAGTGTAAAAGCGCTGCAGAAATACAAAGTACAACTTCAGAATGAGTTGCTCGGTAATGTGGAAGATTTGTATTTCGACGATAAAGATTGGGTAATTCGCTATTTGGTCATTGATACAGGGTCTCAAATGTCGGGACGAAAGATACTTCTTTCGCCAACTTCTATCTACAAGGTAGATGATAGTGAGGTCATCTTTGTAAAGCTTACCCGCGAAGAAGTAGAGAACAGTCCGGATTTTAATACTGATAAACCAATTTCCCGCCAGTTGAAAGAACAAATAATCCAGCATTATGGGTGGCCAATGTATTGGAAAAACAGTGGCCTGCTCATCGATAGTAGTGTCTTGACGGAGATCGAAATGGCGGAGGCCGCTGCTGTTTCTAGTCTAGAACAATCAAAAGCGGAGACCCTTTCTCACAGTGATCCTCATTTGCGAAGTGTGAAAGAGGTGTTTGGTTATAACATCCAAGCCAGAGATGACGAAGCGGGACACCTTGATGATTTCATTGTAGGTGATAAGTCCTGGCGAGTTAATTACATGATCGTCGATACAGGCAATTGGCTATCCAGTCACAAAGTTTTAGTTTCCCCCAGCTTGGTAGAGAGAGTCGATTGGTTAGATGCTAAAGTACAAATAGATCTAACACAAGATACCATCCACAATAGCCCCAATTATGATCCTTTGGCGACTATGGATGATCCTAACGAGGCTTAATATTAATAGATAGATTATGTGTAAATTCAATGGATTTTACATGAATTCTTCTGAAGGAGTTTGATTTGTCGGAGCATCTTTTAATCGGCCTAAGTAGTATTCTTATCTTAGGGATAGCGGCGCAATGGGTAGCGTGGCGTTTACAGCTACCATCAATTTTATTATTATTATTATTCGGTATCATCGCCGGGCCAGTCACTGCGTTTCTCAACCCTGATGAAGTTTTAGGCGAGTCACTGTTCCCGGTTGTATCCTTATCTGTGGCTTTAATTTTGTTTGAAGGCGGCCTAAGCTTAAAGATGTCGGACTTAAAGGATACAGGACATGTGGTTTTAAAGCTTGTTACCATAGGAACATTAGCCACTTGGAGCCTAAGCGCAACCGCAGCTTATTTTCTGCTAGGATTCGAACTACCGATAGCTATATTATTCGGAGCAGTTTTAGTGGTTACCGGCCCTACCGTTATTATCCCACTTTTGAGACAAATTAGAGCTGTTGGCCGTATCAACTCTATTGTTAAATGGGAAGGTATTGTTAATGACCCGATTGGCGCTCTCTTAGCCGTCTTAGTTTTTGAAGCCATCCTCATAAGCGGTTTTGGAGCAACTACAGTAGCAGTCACATTAGGTATTTTGCTAACCATAGTTAACGGTGTCGTGTTGGGAGGTTTGGGCGCTATACTGTTGCTATTTCTTTTGAAACGCTACTGGATTCCAGATTATCTCAAAAATGCTGTAACCCTTATGATAGTCATATTGGCTTTTACCCTCTCAAATTTAATTCAGGCGGAGTCAGGACTTTTTACTGTAACGCTTATGGGGGTCATTTTAGCCAACCAGAAAGTGGTGAATATTAAATCAATCGTAGAATTTAAGGAGCATTTGGGTCTATTATTGCTCTCTTCCTTATTTATTATACTTTCTGCCCGTTTACAAGCAGAACAGTTAAACCAATTTACTTGGGGAAGTATTGCTTTTATTGCTGTATTAATATTCATTATTCGACCAATTGGGGTTTTACTATCAACAATAAATTCGGGGTTGAGTTGGAAAGAAAAACTCTTTCTTTCGTGGATGGCTCCAAGAGGGATTGTTGCTGCTGCTGTAACTGCGATCTTTGCTGTGGAATTAACCGCCCATAGCCAATATACGCAAGCAGGGGCTATGGTTCCTCAAATGTTCTTTGTAATTATTAGTACGGTGGCCATATACGGGTTAAGCGCTGCGCCGTTGGGGCGTTGGCTAGGCGTTGCCCAACC
Organism: Anaerolineae bacterium; assembly: GCA_020433805.1. GTDB lineage: Bacteria > Chloroflexota > Anaerolineae > 4572-78 > J111 > JAGRBY01. The sequence continues at coordinate 28,695 of JAGRBZ010000047.1, read as the reverse complement.
AAATCCACAAGGTGTTCTAATTGTAGGTGCTCATTCTTGGGCAAGAATGATTGCTTCAGTTTTGCAGAAACAGAATTTTCAAGTGCTATTGGTAGACAATAACCGAGAACATATTCGGGATGCAAAACTTGATGGTTTGCCAGCTACGTATGCCAGCATATTATCAGAGTTTATTCACGATGATATTGAACTGGGGGGACTTGGAAGGTTAGTTGCTCTAACTCCCAACGATGAAGTAAACTCTTTAGCGGCCCTACACTTTTCAGAAATATTTGAGAAAGCGGAAGTATATCAACTATCGCCTAAAGAACTAAACGCAAATAGAAAAGAGTCGGTGTCGATGCCGTTGCGGGGACGACTCCTTTTTGGTCCACAAATTACCTACACAGAATTAGATCGCCTCTTTCGATTAGACGCAGTCGTTAAAGTTAATAAATTAACTGAGCAGTTTGATTATAACACATTGCAAGAACGCCACGAAGGCCAGGTAATACCTATGTTCCTGGTGACTCAAGACGGAATGCTGAAGGTGTTCTCTACAGACGAGAGTTTGCTCCCCCAGCCAAATGATTTGTTGATTAGCATTGTGAGTTCTGATACCGAGATATCCGAGAAGCTATTGATCTCAAATGGGCAGCAGCCTGCAAAGTCGACAAACTCACTCAACCAACTGCTGACTGAATAATGCTAAAGTTTTTGAAAATATAAGGTCAACATCTAATTATAAGAGTTATATAGTATAGCCAGATTTGTCTATTCTCACCGTCAAAAAATGAATCATTAAGTAGGTTAAAAATTTTTAAGCGCTACATCAGTTGTATCGTTCATATCAAATACCTGATCAAATCTAGTAAGATGCAAAATGCGCTTTGCTGCCGGTTCGATGGGCCAGACCAATTTCGTGTCTCCATTCGCATAGCGAGCTCTCTTAAGCAAACTAACCAAAACAGCCATACCAGCACTATCTAAGAACGTAGTCTCTGATAAATCGACAATAAATTTGTTATTGCCGTTACTTAATAATTCATCAAAGCGTTCTCGCATCGCTGGTACGCTAAACGCATCGAAACGACCCTTTGGCTTTACAACAGTCACACCAGTCGCAAATTCAGTAAGTAAAAGATCCATTTTTATCTCCCTAATTTACAAATGCATTAATTGCTTCGTCTTCTTGAACAAAAATTTCGAAAGCCATGTCTAATCGAGTTAATTCAAAGATAGTCTGCACCGGTTGTTGTAACCCATATAAACGTAAATTACCCCCTCTTTGTCGACAGTGCTTCATACCTTGTACTAATGCCGCTAGCCCTGTTGAGTCGATAAAGTTTACGTTTGAAAGATTTACTAAAATGTTTGGGTCTGAAATCTTTGTTATCTCGGTTAACCATTCTTTAACTGGCTTAACTTCATAAGCATCAATGCGGCCTGAAATTTCCAGGATCGTAATTTTTCCATCGGCAACCGAGCGTGAATTAAGTTCCATAAATATTAAATACCTCCTGAAATAATAAATGTTTCACCATTAATTCGTAAGATGAAAAATAGTTTGACTAGTTTAATATTTTATCTATTGTGTCTATTAACTTTTGTGAACTAGAGGGTTTTGTCAATACATCATTTGCTCCAGCAGCCGTCACTGTGGCGTGATCTTGATTTTGCCCACTGGCCGTCAGTACGATAATTGGAATGGTTTTGTAAAGTTTGTCAGCCCGTAAATGTTTGACTAAAGCGATACCATCCATCTTAGGCATTTCTATATCAGCAATTATCAAGTCAACACTATTCCCTGCCAGATACTCTAGGGCTTCAAAACCGTTAGACGTACTAATAACTTTGTGACCTTCTTTTCGAAGTGTATAAGAAAGAACACGTTGATTTACTCTATTATCTTCTGCTACTAGAATCGTGGCCATAAGTTCCCCAAAACTATTTTGCTCTACTGTAGAGTAGACTACTGCAAGTTTTTAACAAGGTGCCAGTAGTTGTTATTTTGATCAGACTTGTAATCAACCTCATCAAGTAATTGATGCATGAGAAATAAGCCATACCCATGAATATTAGGTTCATTCAGATTTATATCTATATCTTTTGGTAAAACAAATGATTTTCCGGCATCGGCCAGATCAATAATAAAACGTTGTTTATCTTCTAACGTCATAGTTACTTCTATTCGACCACCTGATTGTCCTTTGTAAGCGTGGCGTACGATATTTGTGCAGGCCTCTTGAACTGCAAGTTGGATGTTATAGGTAGTTATTTCAGGTTGGCTAACGTTTTCTATACGTTCCATCATAGCTCCGATACATGCACTTACGATATTAAGATATTTATGTTCAGCCGGAAGCTCTAATTGAACAACCTTATCATAATCCATTATTTTTCCCTACTGTTATTGATGATGTTAATAAGAGTCGCCGAATTTACTTTCCTTTGATCACAATGAGTGTTTGATCATCATCTTGAGGGTGATCAAATCCGAAGCTATTAATAGCTTCAAACAAAATATCTGAAATTTCTCTAGCCGATTTCGTTGCTGCCGATTTTAACAATTGGCATAACTTGTCGTATCCAAACATCTCTCCTTTATAATTGCGAGCTTCGTTAAAGCCATCTGTGGTGATAACCAGTAGATCATCCGTATGAAAAGGCAGTTTATGAGATTTGGATAAACTCGTCGGTAGTATCCCTATGGCTGGCCCATCTGCCTCTAGTATCATGGCTTCGCCTCCTGCCGGACAATATATGACCGGTGAATGTCCTGCGTTGGCAAATGTTAATTGACTTTGCTCTTTGTTGTACTGGCCAACAAATACGGTCGCAAACATGCCTACCTCGGTAAAGTCATCATACATTTCTTCATTAGCAAAAGATAAAATTATATCTGGTTCGGGTGTAGGGGATGATTTCGTCTTGCTTCGTAGCACGGTTCGACTGATTGCCATAAGTAGCGCAGCCGACATTCCCTTACCGGAAACATCACCTAAGATAAAGGTAAATGGATTATCGGCGTGATAAATAAAATCATAAAAATCGCCACCTACTTCTAATGCAGGTCTTGAGCCAGCTGCTAAGTCCAACCCCGAAACCTGGGGAGGATCGCTTGGTAATAATTGAACTTGAATGCGAGCAGCAACTTCTAATTCGGTTCTTATTCTAGCCTGATCGACCAAATCCTCGTGTAGCAAGGCGTTTTCTATTTGGGAACCTGCATATTCCGCAATAGCTCTCACTAACTTTAAATGCGGAGACAGGGAAGAAGTCGATTGATTGAAGAAAACACCCAAAACAGCACTTGCTTTTTCTGTGATTGGAATAGGTATAATAAAAAGGCTATTTGTATTTAAGGGCAATCCTCCTGGTATATCTTCATTATGAAGCAGCATTTCGCTATTGACTTCTGACATTTCTTGTAAAAGATATTCTAACGTGGCTGCTGTAGTGAGGGAGGAGGGAGTTTGTTCAACTACTGTGGGCCGGTTTCTTACATTAAGCAGTACAAAAGAGCCTTTTGCTTTAGTTATACGTTTTATTTCTCGAATAAGAGCCCACAGGGCGTCATTTAGATCTAAGTGACTCCGTGCTGAATGTGTAACTTCGTATAGAGCAACTAGTTGATCTTGCGCATCGATTAACTCAGCCGTTAGATTGTCTAATTCCACTTCAAGTTCGAGGAGTTGAGATAATAACTTTGCTTCGACCTGTAGACGAGCGTGGGCTTGAGATCCTTTTAAACCGCTTAATTGTATTTGTCCATGCGTCTGACCGTTAATAAGAAGTCGTGCAGACAAACCATTTTTTGTTGGAGTATTATTTGTAGGCCACGTTGCTAATAAGGTGTCATTTTTCCAGAGACTAAAACTTTTTGCACCTTCTGCTAGCCAGGTGTGGGCCAAATTCTCTAGTTGATGGTTAAATGAGTTTAAAGGTTCTGTTAGTAGCATTTGCTGTATACCTACAATAAGGCTTTATAAAATTTTCATTCGATTATAATGACTTGCTCGTAACGTTTTATCTAGGCTTGTAAGATGATTTCCACTTCATCATACATAGCAATAGCTTGATCTAGCTTGTGGGCTGCGTGTGTCAAATCACCAGAAAGGCCGATAAGTTCTAACTCTTTACAAAGCTTTGATAAGGCCAAAGCCCCCACGTTAGCTGAACTGGATTTTAATGCGTGAGCAGCTTTTTTAATTGCCTCTGGATTTTTGTTAGTAAAACCTTCTTCTAACTGTACTAGAATGCTGGGGGTTTCCTGTAAAAATATTTCTATTAGTTCAGCGACCATTTCAGATCCTTCTTCACCCATAGCTTCTTGAAATTCTTGTAGAATACTTTGATCCACAATTTGTTCAGTGTTAATAGTATCCAAATTAAAAGAGTTGTTCGTCGATAATAGAGGGTCTGTATTAATTGTCTTCTTCTTCTCCTGAAGAACTGGTCTGCTTCTAATATTTCTAAGAGCGTTTACCATTTGGTCAACTTGAATTGGTTTGCTTACATAATCATCCATCCCGTTCTCTAGATATTTTTCTTTGTCCCCTCGCAGTGCATTGGCTGTCATTGCAATGATTCGGGGTTGTTTATCTAATGGAAATTCTGTTCGTATGTGTCGAGTTGTTTTTATACCGTCCATCTCCGGCATTTGAATATCCATTAGGATAACATCATAATTTTGGCGCTTTAACGCTTCTACTACCTCTATACCATTGCCGGCTACATCAGCTATATAACCGATGCGCCCTAAAATACCGAGAGCTACTTTTTGGTTAACAGTATTATCCTCAGCTAATAGAATTTTTAATGGTTGCTTTTGCCCTAGGTTCCCCTCAAATACAGTGTTCGATTGGGACGGGAGGATCGTCGTAGTTTCTTTTGTTACTACACTAATCAACACAGTATATAGTTGAGATGTCTTTATGGGTTTTGTTAAATAAGCTGCAAATAGAGCATCTTCCTTGCCCCTGTCTGTCCGCCCCGGGGATGCTAACATTATCAGAGGTGTTGATACTAAAACTTGTCTTTTGCGAATTTCTTTGGCTAGGGTGATGCCATCCATATTCGGCATTTGCATATCTAAAATCGCTAAGTCGAATTTTAATCCTTGATCGATGAGTTTTAACGCTGCAAGTCCAGAGTCTGTCGATGTTGTTTTCATGCCCCAAGATTGTGCCTGGTACTCTAAAACGCGTCGATTGGTCTTGTTATCATCAACAATAAGAAGGTTTTTATTCGATAGTTTTGTTGTATTATTATAGTTAGGATGCTCTTGATTAGCTGAAATTTGAACGACAACAGAAAAGTAGAAAGTAGAGCCTTGACTTTCTTCACTTTCTACCCAAATAGAGCCTTTCATCATTTCGGTTATATATTTGCTTATGGCTAACCCTAGACCGGTTCCACCATAGCGTCGCGTTGTTGAAACATCAACCTGACTAAATGATTTAAAGAGCGTATTAAGCCGGTCTTTTGGGATACCAATTCCTGTATCCTTAACAGAGACTATAAGTTTATAATTATTGTTCTGTAGTTGTTGCCCCTTAACGTGCACCAAAATTTCACCTATTTCGGTGAATTTAACGGCGTTACTTAGCAGATTTACTAAAATTTGCCGTAGACGTGTAACGTCACCAATAAATATATATGGAATGTTTTCTTCAAGTATATAGCCTAACTCTAGTCTTTTGTCTGCCGCTTTTTTTGCTACTAAATCAAATGCTTCTTCTATACAGGTTCGCAGATTAAACGGGTGTTCTTCAAGATCGAGCTTGCCAGCCTCAATTTTTGAGAAATCGAGAATATCATTAATAATGGTAAGCAGGGCATTGCCACTTGTACGAATAGTTTCAACAAACTCGCGCTGTTCATTAGAAAGAGATGTATCCAGTAGCAAACTGGTCATACCGATCACCCCGTTCATAGGGGTGCGGATTTCATGACTCATATTGGCTAAAAATTTGCTTTTGGCCTGCGTAGCAGCTTCCGCTTGTCGTTTGGCTTGTTTGAGTTCTTGCTCGCGTTTATGGCGTTCTGTAATATCTTGAACTGCACCGATAAGTTTTGTAGGATTATTGTTCTCATCACGGATGATATCAGTTTGACTGGTGATATAACGCACTTCATTGTTTCTAAGAACGACACGATGTTCAAGATAATATGAATTGGCTCCCGTTTTCATCGCATTTCGAATGACTTCAAAGACAGGTTTCTTGTCTTTAGGATGTATGGTTCTCTGATAAACTCTGAAATTTATCTGCTTGCTCTTAGAAATATCAAAAATCTCATAAATCAGATTGTTACAGGTAGTTTTGTTTTGTACTATATCCCAGCTCCACGATCCTAAACGCGCAATCCTTTGAGCTTCATAAAGACGTTTTTCGCTTTCACGAAGTGCAATTTCAGCCCATTTTTGATCGGTAATATCTGTGACGATGCCTAAAACTTGTTGGGAGTGGCCGTCTTCGCCAATGATTGGTCGTTTAATAGTTTGCCGCCATCGAGTTTGTCCATAGATATTAACGACTTTATCCTCGTTACGAACAATTTCATCACCCGACTCGATGACGAAAAGATCATCACTGTTGTAGTGGTTAACTAGTTCAATGTTAGGATTAAAATGGGCATCTGTTTTACCGATGAGTTCATTGACAGTTGTGCCGTAGGCTTCGGCAAATGCATCGTTGGCGAGGGTAAAACGCATATCACGATCTTTGGCAAAAATGAAGTGAGGTATACGATCGATAATCTGTCGCAAGAAGGTACGTTGTTGCGTTAAAGCTTTCTTTGCTTTTTGTCTTTCTGTAACATCGAAAGCCAGCCCAATAACTCCCTCAACTTCCTTTTTTGAATGTGTGAAAGGAATAAAGTGGGCTTCGAATACCAAACCGGCTTGATTAATGGTTGTTATTCTCTTTTTTCCTGATAGAGCAAGGTGAATATTATTTTTGATTGAAAGTGAGTCGCTATAAACATCAAAGATAGATTTCCCGAGAAAATCTCTCGGTTTGAGTCCTAATTTTTCTAACCCTTTTCCCTCAGAAAGCGTGAAAACTCCATCTTTATCCACAGCAAATAAGATGATTGGAAGGTTACTAACGACAATTTCTATAAGTTCGTCTCTCTCTCTTAAAATCTGCTCTATTTTTTTGCGTTTTTGAATATCTTGAGAAAGTTGATTGGTTATATCAAAAATTTCTTGTTTCAAGTAAGTAACTTCAACATAATTGAGTTCACTTTCAACTATGCTACTTAAATCTTTAAGAGCTTCTAGCTCGTCGCTCTTTAAATAACGGGGTTGACGATCTATAATGCAGACGCTGCCTATTCTGCTACCATCAAGAGTCTTAATAGGTTGGCCGGCATAAAAGCGAATAAATGGTTCTCCAGTTACTAGGGGGTTATCTGCAAAACGTTCATCGAGATAAGTGTCGGGTATCACAAGGGGAGCGTTATCTAGAATGGTATGCCCACAGAATGAAATATTTCTAGCTGTTTCCTCAATCGATAAGCCATAGCAAGCTTTGAACCACTGTCGATCAGTATCAACTAGACTTATAAAAGCTATTGGAACACTGAATATTTGTTTTGCTAACCGAATAATCCGCTCAAACCGTTCTTCAGGAGGGGTGTCGATGATACGTAAGTGATGCAAAGCTTGCAATCGTTGTGCTTCATTTGGGGGAATAGGCGCTGGTTTCATCAGATATCTTCAACTTTCAAGAAAGATGTAAATCAGAAATCGAGATGTTTGGTGCATCAATGAAGCAGACGATGGCTTCAGGTTTACCACTTTGGGAATGGTCAATAAGGGTATATATTTTTGTTTTATGATGAATTATTAGAAACAGGTCGTATAAGTACGCATTTTATTAAGGGGATTATTGATAAAAGCTTTGTAGAAATTGAACTCAGGATCAACAGCAATACGACTTAAAAATATTCCCCAAAGACTAGTATAATGCGTATGAGAATTTGGTAACATTGTTTTTATATGTGACTTTTGTTTGAGTTGCATTGAAATCAGAAATAGAATTTTGTTATTCGTTCAGTCAGTCAGTTGCTTTTTTACTATAGGTACTATCAATTCTAAAACTACACCTGTACCCTCTTTTTGGTTGTATAGTTGACAAGTTCCGCCAACTTCCCAGAGTAAGGACGCTACAGTTGATAAACCTAACCCCATTCCACTTGATTCACCTGTAAAATATTTTTCTCCCTGATAATAAGGAGACCATGCTTGAACAATTTGTTCGGGTGAAAGCGTAATCCCATCATCACCAATAACTATCTTTATAAAAGAGTTATTGACATATTCTAGAGATATTGTTACCTTCGGTCTATGATTTGGATGAAATTTCACTGAATTTTCAAAAATTTCTTCAAGTAATAATTCAAGGGCTTGATGCGATAATGTTGCTTGAAAGAGGGCAATATCTTCCGGACAATTTATTTTTACATTACTTACATCTAATTTATGACTTGCTTTATCAACAAGCTCAGGGAAGTTACTAAGAGGTGTGCGTTCAAAGGTTTGTCCTGGGCTAATGGATTGTTTATATTTTAGCACATCATTGATTTGAGTTAGCAGCCGTTGAGAACTGTTATAAATAGTTTGTGAAAATTCTATAATCTCATCAGTTGATAGTTCCGTTGCGTGGCGCATAAGTAACTCTGAGCCATTCGATAAGCCAATTAATGGAGTTCTTAATTTATGAGAAATTAACTTGTGGAAACTATGAATGTCGCGCTTTAAACTCATCTCTTCGGTAACGTCTCGTAAGCATACTACCCAAGTTGTATTTGATGTATCGGGTAATTCAAAAGTTTCTACTTTTAACCAAAATGGTTTTGATACCATAGATTCGGGTCTTATTAAATATCGAGGTAGAGAAGTTTGTGATAGATTATGCTCTGGAGGCCAGGTAACCCAGGCATTCTGCGGCTCATAGTTGTATTGTTTGTTAACCAAATCAAGAAAGGTTTGTTTGGTTATTTCTGTTTCATCATTTTCCCCTAGATATATACGTGCTTTTGAATTAGCAAAGCGGATGGTATCGTTATCATCAAGTATTAAGTAACCATCATTGGCTTGTTCCATAACCCAATCCGCCTTGCTACGTTCCGATAGTAAACGGCGGTAACGGTTAAGACGTGTAATTGTTCGTATACGGGCTAATAGTTCGAGCCTATTGAAAGGTTTGCTTAAAAAATCATCAGCCCCGGCTTCTAACCCCTGAACTTTTGAGCTTAAATCATCGAGCGCTGTTAACATTAAAATGGGTACCTCTGCTAAAATTGGGTCGCTTCGCAGATGTTCACAAACTTCAAAACCGTTCATCCTGGGCATCATAACATCAAGTATGATTAAGTCTGGAACAATTTCCGAGGCTTTCTCTAATCCTTCAGAACCATTACTGGCAAATTCTAGATTATACCCTTGCCCAATAAGCAATCCTTCTAAGGATTTCCGTACGCTTGGTTGATCATCAACAATTAAGATTGTGGAGGAAAATGACATGTTAAAAACCTTTAGTTACTTTCCTGAGCTAAAACAGATAGTGCTTTAACTTGATTTAACTGAAATTCGATTATTTTAAGTAGCTTTTTCATGTTGAGTGGCTTGCTCATATAGTCGTTGGCTCCTGCCTCTAAGCAGCGTTCTTTATCCCCCGTCATTGCTAAGGCTGTTAGCATAATGATGGGAATATTTTGAGTTGCAATGGTTGCCCGGATTTGTCGAGTTGCTTCTAATCCATCCATTTCGGGCATTTGGACATCCATAAGTATGATGTCGGGATGATCTCGTTTAGCATAACTTATGGCTTCTTTTCCGCTTTGTGCCGCAATCACTTGATACTTTTTATGTTTCAGAAGATCAGTGAGAGCTATCCGGCTCGCTTCATTATCATCCACAACTAAAATTAAAGGCTTTTCTATTTCAATAATCTCTTCTTGCTGGGTGGATGAGTCCACTTGGAAAGTTTGATCTTTGATAGCGGTTTGATTAAAGGAGGGAAGAGGCTTGATTTTATGATGTCCTCTCATGGGTAATGATATAGTAAATCGACTACCTTTACCCACAGTGCTTTCTACCATAACGCGACCATCGTGCATTTCGGTTAATCTTTGTACTAAAGCGAGTCCTAATCCTGTGCCTTCATATTCTCTAGCCAGGCTGCTATCAATTTGAACAAAAGGATCAAATAAATGTTTTTGATCCGCTTCTGCTATTCCAATACCGGTGTCCCAGACAATAAAATTAATGATGTTGTTGGATTTATCTTGCTCAACTTCTAAGCCAATCTTGCCTTTATCCGGAGTAAACTTTGCTGCATTACTAAGTAAATTAACTAAAATCTGTTTCAGACGACGTTCATCGGCTTCTATCGTATCGACAGTCTTATCAAATGTAGAAATGACCTTTATTTGCTTTTTTATCACCATCTGTTTGACAAACAATAAGCTCGATTGGCATATGTCGTCGATATTGAGCGGTCTAATATCCAATTCTAATTGTCCGGCTTCAATTTTAGAAAGATCTAATATTTCATTAATCAGTGAAAGAAGGTGCCGTCCTCCTTCTTCGATGTACTTCAAAGTATTCTGTTGTTCATCGTTGAGCGGCCCATACGTTTCCATTTTGAGAATTTCTGACATCGATAAAATAGCATTTAGTGGAGTACGTAACTCGTGGCTCATGTTAGCCAAAAATTCATCCTTTAGCCGAGCAGCCTGAGCCAGTTCAATATTGGCCTTTTTTAATTCGGCAGTGCGCTCTTCTACTCTTTGCGCCAATAGCGATCTCTCTTTGACCAGAGTTTCTTGTGCTTCTTTACGAGCAGTGACATCGACTTGTAATTCAACAAAGTTGCTGACGTTGCCATCGTTGTCGAAAACAGGACTGATGGTTAGTTCATTCCAAAATGGCGAGCCATCCTTACGGTAATTCAATAATACACAAGAATACGTACGCTGCTCTCGAATAGCCTTTTCTATTTTGTTTGTTTCCTGACTGTTGGTATCTGCGCCATGCAGAAAACGGCTGTTTCGACCAATGACTTCTTCTTCTGTATAACCGGTAATTTCTGTAAAGGCGGGATTTATAAAGACAATTGGATGGTCGGATTTATTGGGATCGGTGATGCTTACGCCGATGGGCGCATTTTCGATTGCTGCTGCCAATTGACTGTTTTTGTGTACAGCGGCACGGAGTAACTCTTCCGTCTGTTTTTGTTTTGTTACATCACGTGCTACTCCGTAGAGAAGGTCGTCTGCTCCAGGTTGAATTGACCAGGCCAACCATCTGTAGTGGCCGTTTTTATGGCGAACTCTAACCTCAAAGTAATCTGTGGGGATACCCTTCGTAAGCTGAACTCTTTGGGCCAAAGCAGCCTCAAGATCATCCGGATGGGTAATCTCGAAAAAAGATTTCGCTAGTAACTCATCCGAATTCCAACCTAAGGTCTTTTCAAAAGCCGGACTTAATCGTCGTATATACCCCTCAATATCCATAATGCATAACATATCTATCGACAGGGTAAAAAACAGATCTAGCTCGCGTTCAGCTTGTTTCCGTTCGATAATCTCTTGTTGAGCTTGCTGGTATAGGCGTGCATTTTCAATAGCGGTTGCCGCCGAAGCAGCTACTGCACTCAAAATGTGGAGATCTTTTTCATTAAATGTGCCAGCTTCTTTGTTGATTGCTTCAACAGCCCCTATAGTCTGGCCTTTTGCTTGTAGGGGAACGCACAGAACTGACCGCGTAATCTTCCCGCTTTTTTCATCGAACGTGCTATAAAATCGAGAGTCATTGGTTGTGTCTGAAACTAAGGCGGATTGGCCGTGCTCAACAACCCATCCGACAATACCTTGATTGCGATCCAGACGTTTGCCCTTTATGAAGTCAGCCCCTTCACCGGCAGCCGTAGCAAAATATAAATCGTCTTTGGTTTTGTCGAGTAATATAACAGAGGCAGCGGTGACGTTGAGAAGACGGCTAGCATGGTCGGTAATACTGACGAGAATCTCCGAGAGATCTAATGTAGAAGCTATCGTTTGACCGATTTGATTTAAGGTCGCTAGTTCTTCAATACGTTGATCAAGTTCATTGTACAGACTCGTATTTTGAATGGCTATAGCCATTCTATCGGCTACTTCGTTCGCAATCTCTACATATTTATAAGAAAATGCATCAGCATAATCTGCTCCTAAAATAAGTTCACCAATTAACTTTTGCTGTGCAATGAGCGGAGCCTGAATAGTCGACTGAATACCTTCGGTTAGTAATTTTTCATGAATTCCCGTTAATGCTTTATCTGGGGTAAGTCTTCTTGTAACAAAAGAAGTTCCTTGCTTGAGTTTTTCTATGTCACCGTACTCATTAATCAACATCCGTTGGCCGAGACCAAACTGCGTTTTCTCTTTAGAACTAATGGCAAAAATTTGAGCTTCGCCTAGGTCAAAGTTGAAAACCGTAACAATAGCTCTTGAGCATATAGGAACTAACTGTCGAATCTGCTGTAATGTTGCTTGTGCTATCGCTTCGGAAGATTGAGCTTTGAGAACAGCTCTATCAATTTCGTGCAATATCTGCAATCGTTCAATATACTGATATCTATCCTTTTCGACACGTTTGCGTTGGCTGATATCCCGAATAATGATTAAGACTTCGTCATTATCAATTGCTGAGATACGAGCTTCATAATCTTGGGTAACGTCTTGAGTGACCATTTGATACTCAAAACGCTGTATCTCTCTGGTAGTTAACGTTTGTTCTATCGCTTGCAACATTTGTTGAGCAACGGAACTAGGCATCACGTCGATGACAGATTTCCCGATAAGTTCGGAAGGATCAGAGGGCAAATTTACTTCTTCTGAGGATTTGAAATCTAAAAAAGTACCGTCTTTATTTACACACAAAATCAAATCAGGAATAGCATTCAAAATTTGTAACTGTTGGGTTCGATGTTCGATGGGATTTTTTACCTGTTGTAACTGGATAGTCGGAGCTCTATTTTTTTTGTTAGCGTGATTTTGTGAATAGATGGTTTCTTCATGAACTCGATGTCTTGCCTGTTCATATTGAAGTTCTTGTTCTAATTTGACTTGTCTCGTAATATCGGGAAAAGTGCATAGAAGACATTGTTCTATACTGTCGCAAGCCTTAATCACGACAGTGAAATAATGATCAATGCCATCAGGTGATTTTCGCTGTATAGTATCTGTCTCTAAGACGTCGGAAGGAGTTTTACATAATAGAAGCAATCTTTCTTCATACTCTAAAAACTCCGGAAAAAGTTTGGTGAAAAATAAACCCTCTAGCGAGCTAGGTTTATTTTCGAGTCCGTAATCAAAGGGTAAATTTCCACTTAATACAATTAAGTTCTTGTCGAGAAGTAAATACCCAATATTTTGTGTGCGAAGCACCTGGGTGTAGATTTGTAACATATTATCGGGCTTGCCCATCATATCTCCGAATGTGAAACGTCGAGACTCAGCGTGTAGGCACTAGGAAAAAGGATATATTGCCTGCCTCAATACATCTTAACTTATTCTTCCGTTGGTTTAAATTTGTTATGTGTGCGGATTGTGTTGAGAATCTAAAAATCCTGCCAATAAATCTATTTGGCAGGATATGCGTGATGAATTGCGAATGCTTTAATGATTTTGCTACAACGTGAGGTTAAAAGTTATAAATGCGATAGGGCGCTAGAGTTAACAATTAAAAATTGTCTTCTCTGAACGCCCTATGCACAAAGGAGATATACAATGCCCGCAACCTCAACTTATCTTTATTGTAGCCGATAACGCAGAAGATTTATATAAAGAAAGAATTGAGTTATTGTTGAGTTTTGTGAAGAAAAAATTAACACTCCTCGTAGAAGTTCTGTCATGCCGTCAATAACCCGTTCGTTCATAAAGTCGGCTTTTTTTGTAGCGGCGATGGCCTCTCTGTTGATCTGTGCGGCGATGGCTGTTTTTGCGTTGATGGGCTATCCGCTGGCGGCGACGTCTGGTAGCACCGACTGAAGTGGCGGAGTAGGTCTCCGTGAGTTAATTAACAATGCGTAAGTCAAATAAGTTACTGTTGAAAGTGGTTGATAGCGTGTTTAGCTTTGGGATTTAAGGTGAGCACCCGTTGGGCAAAAGGAATTTCAATGCCTTCTCGCTCAAAAGCCACTTTTAGCATTTTACGCAGTTCGTAACCAACCTCCCGATGACGTCCGGGTTTGGCTTTGGTGATGGTATGAATTAACAGCCGGGACTCGCCAAAATCGGCTAACCCCTCAACCTCGGTCGGTTCCAGGACATCGTCGCTGGTTTGCTGAAGCTTGTGACCGGTTTCCTCAATGATCGCAAAAACCCGATCAAGGTCGGCATCATAAGCAACCCCGATCTCGACGACGGCGTAGATGTATCCCTTTGAAAAGTTCACAATGTTGCCCAATTGTCCGTTGCGCATAATGTGTAACTGACCATCGGGGTCTCGAAGCCGGGTCGTGCGCACGTCAATGGCTTCGACAATGCCGGCAGCTTCGCCGGTTTCGACATAATCGCCCACCAGGTAGATATTTTCAAACAGAATAAAGGCACCCGAAACCAGGTCGCTAATAACCGGCTGGGCACCCAGGCCCACAATCAGGCCAATGCCGCCAATCGCGGCCAGTATCGGTGTGGTGTTGATGTCTAAGGTCCGCAATATGAGAAGAAACGCGCCAAAATAGATGGCGTATTTCCCCAAGCTCTTAGCCAGAGGAGTGAGGGTTAATCGCTGCTGCCATTGTAAGTCAGAAAGATTTTTATCTCTTTTAAGGAGAACCTTATCGGCTACCAGGTTAATGACTTCTATTAGAACCCGGCTGAAAAAGATAATGCCGATAATCTGGATGGCAATGGGGCCATAATGGGCAAAACTGGCGATAAACGTAACCTGGCTTATGGCCAGCGAGGCCATAGTAACGTAAATAATATACTCCAGGGTACGGGCTAATAACGGGATCAGGCTGCGTAAGCGATCGTAAAATTCAGCCAGGTTAGAGGATTGGGTATAGCGTTGGGCTAATTCATCAATGGTCGTAACAATAACCGTGACCGCCATTGCCAAAAGCCGGCCAGCGGCAATAATGAGGTAAACCTTGAGGATGATAAAAAACAGATTGGCTACGCTTGACGGTAACGGCAGCAACCACATCGCCGTGGTCAGAAACAGCAGCCAGATGCTAGTTTCCAAAATGTTCTTCAGCGTGGCAAAAAACAGCTCGATGCTTTCATTGTTGGCATTAATTTGTTCATAGGCTTTGGCCTGTTCCTGCCACTTAAACAACAACGGTTTGAGTTTGGCGATAACAAAGCGGGCCACAAGGAATAAAGCCATGATTTCGACCAGACCCAGGCTCAGATTCACCCAAAAGCTCAAAGGAACGGCATCGAGTAAGGCCAAACTGTATTCTAATATATCGGTGTTCTGAAAAATAAGGTAGGTATTAAACGTAATTGAGGCAAGTGCCAACACCAGGCACACGAGCAAGATTAGCCCCTTGAGATTGCGTCTAATGAGGTTTAATGCCGCTTCGTACTTTTGAAAGAAGGAAAAGGCACCCAACTTGTTGAACACAAAGCCGGCCACGTAATTAAGAACAACAAAAGCAACCATTATCAGAACCAGTTCGCTGATGATGATGGCAATATCCTGATAGCTAGGTGAAAAGGCGTTTAAATCCATTTTTTATCCAATCTATTATTCTTCAACGGGCAAATGCCCCATTATCAGACATCGCCATCTGGTCGGAAAACAACATCACCGGCAGCGACAGCTTGATGGCGCGGTTTTCAAACACCTTAAGTGCTGCCTGATTAACTTGAGACTTAACCACCCCCAGTTTATGCAGATGATGCGCAAACGGCTGCTCAGGCTGCCACATTTTAACACCATAGTCGATTTGGATATCAAAGGAATATTCGCCCACGGTCGCCAAAACCGGCTCCGACCAGACGATGTGCTCATTCTGGTCAACGGTCTCTTTTAAGATCGACAGCACCGCCGCAATCTGATCAAGTGTGGTGTTGCGGTGGATATGAAAAATTTCGGCCTGATAGTAGTAGATAGCCACATCGAGATTGCTGATGGCCTCACTGCCAAAAACCTTGTTGGGTAAAAGGATCTTTTCGCCATGAACGGTTTCCACCAGCGAACTCCGCAGCCCTACCTCTCGTATATAGCCTTCTACCCCGGCCACGTTAATCCGATCGCCGGTCTTAAAGGGACGGTGCAGAAAAACGATGATGCCGCCAAAGAGGTTGGCAACCGTGTCCTGCGAGGCTAGCGCAATGGCCAAACCGCCAATGCCTAACCCGGCCAGAATAGCGCCCACGTTGTAGCCGGCATTATTTAAGCCAATCAAAATAGCCAACGAGATGACCGTGAACTTCAGCCCGGTTCTCATAATAGGCAGTAGCTGATCGTCGAGATCGGTTTCTGTCTTTTCAACCAGTTTGACAAAGTACTCCGTGTGGAAGGCATCGTAAAGCCTAATCAACAGCCAGGCTACCAGAAGTGTCATCCCAAACTGAAAGATGGTATCGATCCAGCGCACAAGTATATCCGATATATGCAGAGTTGCCAGACTGTAGCGAATACCGATCAATGTGATCAGCACGACTATCGGCTCTTCGATCATGTCGATAATCAAGTCATCGATTTGGGTTTGCGTTTTGCTAGTCAGCGATTTGATCCAGCGATTGGAAACCCAATACACGACCTTGCCTATAATGAAGAACAAAACGATTAATAGGAGGGCAATGAGCCACTGACCCAGCGTGTTACCATAGTAAATTGTGTCGAAAAAACCAAGCATGTCTTATATCTTCTCCCTCTCTGAAAATCGCCCTCACCCCCAACCCCTCTCCCACTTTAGGAGAGGGGTTGGGGGTGAGGGCTAAAGTTTGTCAATCTCGTTGCTGTTGAGGAGATTCTGTTACACTCCGGTTGGCCTCACCCTGCGTTGCACCAGCGCAGTACTGCTTCCAGGTAGCCGCTCACAAATCGGGGCGCATCGACCTCGAGTGCCACGTCCACATTTGCTTCGTGGGCCGGCCAGGGTCGCCGGTCGGATACGGTCATGCCGCGCGTTAGCTTGCCCCGTGTTTCGACATCAACGTGTATTTTTTCGGTGCGCACCAAATCCGGGGTTAAACAGACCCCGCCTGCCAGGGGATCGTGTAACACGCATTGCGGTTCACGCCCCAGCTTTTGGTAAGCGGCCATCATAAATTGGATGAGTTGCAGTGTGAATCGAGAACGCGCGTTGTCACTTTTATACAGCGGTTCCAAATCCTTCTCGTCGAGGTAGGTGTGGTGGGTTACATCTAACCCCACCATCGTCAGGGGGACGCCGGAATTAAAAACCACGTAGGCGGCTTCGGCGTCGTTGTAAATGTTGGCTTCGGCGGTGGGGGTCTCGTTGCCGCCGGAAAGGGAGCCGCCCATCAGCACCAGCCGCTTGAGCCGGTTGGCCACTTCAGGATCGCGCAAAAGGGCGAGGCCCACGTTGGTGAGCGGGCCAAAAGCCAGTAGAGTCAGCTCGCCGGCATGCTCTTGGCTCAGCCGGATGATCTGGTCTACGGCGTGTTCAGCGGTGGGGTGACGGTGAGGTGGGTCAAGGTGGGTGTTGGCCAAACCATCATCGCCGTGAATATGCGGCACGGCATTGAGTTCGGTTAAAAACGGTTTGTTGGCCCCCACGGCGACGGGAATATCCAGGCCGACCATTTCCCACATCTTCAGGGTGTTGCGGGTGGTTTTTTCCACATCCACATTGCCGCCAACCGTGCCGGAAGCGATAATCTCGGCTTTACCCCGTTTGTGGGCGTCGGCCATATAGATTAGGCCCAGAGCATCATCAACACCGGTATCGACATCTAAAAGAATTTTCATGTTAACGTCTCCTTTTTGTAATTAACCTGAGTTGCCTCCTTGCCGCGAACTCGACCTGACAGGTTTTGGAGATACTGTTCCGAGAAAAATCAAGGCTATTCGGGCGATTTAGCCGCATTAAGGCATGTCCGAAAACCTGTCAGGTCTTATGATAGGGTTAAATACCCGCCACATCCTGATCAATAGTGGCAAAGAAGTTCAGCGATCTGTATTTATCACTAATCATCTCGGCATAATCTTTGGAATAGTAGGTTCCGGCCAGATAAGCAAAACCGCCGGAGGTTTCCTGCTTGGGTAAAGCCGGCATCAGGCTGGCAATGGCCTGGTCCTGGGCTTCGCTTTGGGGCACCAGCCAGACCGTAAAGGGGGTTATTTCAGCATCTTCATCGCAATAACCGGCAAACAGGCCGTTCAATTCAGCTAAAATCAAGGCTTCTTCTTCAGAAATATCATCATCGATCTTGACCAGAACGTTTAACAGATCTTTTAGACGAGCGGCTTGCAGGTGCGCCGGTTTTAGGGCCAGATAATCGAGGACGCTTTGCCGTAGAGAGACAAAATCGGTTTTCTGGCCCTGCATGAGGCGTTCGTGCATCTCTTCCGCCGAGTATTCAAAGCCGTATGTTTGCGTAAATTTCTGAATGAAGGCGACTTCAGCGTCATCCAAAACCCGGTCAATCATAGCCACTTGCCGTAAAATCTCCAGCGTCTGCTCAAAGGCCCGCATCTCTTCCTCCAAGTAAACCTGCGGCAGCAGCACCGAGAACTCTTCAATGGTATAGGTGTCGTGCCAATAGCGCAGGTAGATTTCTTTGGGAATCATCAACAGTTTTACCGGCTTTTGAGCGGTGACGGTCGCCTCTTGGACATCGCCGCGAATAACCCGGGTATTGCCCAGGGGTATCCAGGGTTTAACCGCGTGGGCCTGGTAGCCACCCAGGGGCGTCATCAACAAGCCTTCGCCCATGGGCACGTACACAAATCCGGGCGGCGCTCCGGCTGTAATCAGGGTTTGATCTTTCTTAAGCGTGGTCAGCCGCACATCGGTAAAGGCCGTTTCCGGGTCGACATTCATGATTTTGTGTCCCGACTGGGCCAGGCGAACTAACATTCGGCGGCGCTGTTCAAGGGGCCAATCTAACCGTTCGGCCTGGAGATAGCGATCCCGCTCATCCGGGGCGATGAATTTGAGCGAGGGCACGATGCGGCTTCTGGAGGCCAGATCAGGCTTAAGGGCAATTAACTCTTCCAGGATGATGCCGGCAAAATCGAGGTTGTCATCCGTTTCTTCAATCAGGATTTGGATGTCCTGGTTCGATTTTAAGTCCTCATCCTGGCCGGCCGGACGACGAAAGGTATCGACAATATCGCGCTGGATGTCATCGATGATAAAGGCGGCGAAACCGGCGCTTTGTCGGGTGGCTTCCGGGCTGGCAAACGATCCCCGGTGGAATGACAGGCGTAAATCGCCTTCCAGTGTAAGCTCGCTGCTGTCGATATTGGCCTCCCCGGCTGCCGGAGGGTGACCGGACTCAACCAGAAACATCTCGCCTGATCCTTTTTCCAGCGCGAAAATAGCATTGCCGGTATTCTGATCGACCAGGATCTGGTAGCCGGCTGAGGTTTTTAGAACGGTGCCGCGCTGGCGCAGGGCATCGGCCACCCGCAAGGCGCGGATGGTATCGGTGACATCGCTAACCAGATCGCGAACCGGCTCGTGGTCTGAAACCAGCCACAAAAATGCCTCTTGCTCAAAATTGGTGTAGTAAGGCGTTGCCCCGGCAAAGGCGCGGGGCGGAACATCGCCACTGTTAAGAAAGCGATCTCGGTTCGCCTGGGCCGTCTTCAGCGCCTGGGTTAACTCCGATCTCTCCACGCCCAGACTCTGAACAAGGGTCGGGTTTCGCAGCGAACCCGCAATCTCCGGCTCCACCGATCCTTGGTTATCCTCCATCACCCGAACCAGCTTTTGGGCGACTTTATGCACCTGTTGATCGTAATAGAGATGGTGCAAGTTGGTGCTAACCGTTTCCATCATCATCTTTCTCAGTTGGGCCGGATGGTTCAAAATATCAATCGGTACTTTACTTTTACTATGTCCCACCGACATGGCCATCATCTCGCGTAAAACGAGCTTGGGCGGCTGTTCCAAAACGCCGCACTCCTTCAGATTGACCAATCGCCAAGAAATGTTACCCCAGTTTTCGGCCCAAATGGTCTCGACGATGGCATCAAAGGCCGGAGTAAAGACCTCTTGCGCTGCAAATTCAGGGTGCATGGCTCGGCCAAATGTCGAGTAATCGAGCATGCCAATATCGTGATTGTAGGCCAGGATAACGCCATAGCCTTTCATAAATTCCAGGCGCAGCGTATCGCGGGCCGGAACTAAAACTCCATTGATGGTATCGAGAATGGGCAGAATATTGATGGCTACATCGCGCACATGCACTATCCCGTGGTCCGAATAAAGGGCGACATGCTTGAGCGGATTGGCCAGGAACACCTCATCTCTGGCGACGCAGTCCAGTTCGGCCTGCTCGCTGACTTTGGCGTAGTAATTTTGTTCAATTTGAACCCTAATCTTCTCCGCCAAGTATCGGTCGAGTTGAGGGACGGCGTGCGTTGTAGAGTTGCGTTCTGCTATAGGATGTTTCATGGGTAACCTCCATAAATTTTGTTAGCTGTCAGCGTTCAGCCATCAGCGTTCAGCCGTCAGCTTTTTCTACTTCGATAAAACTTCGCCTGGGTCATTGCGGACGGGTCTCGCTCGACGAGTTTTATGATACTATTGGTTTATTTATGTCTATACGCCCAACGGGGGTATCTAACGTGGTCAAAATAGACCACCACGCCCACTCCGCGACACCTGTACTTGCGCAGGTACAAGTGTAAATCGCAGAGCTAGACCTTCGGCAGCATCGGATAAATCCGGTTTCAAAAATTTAGTAGCGCGGCGATTGATCGCCACTGCGGACGCCGGGATAAAGTGCATTTCGATGCTATAATGACTTTTGGCTAGACGACTAACCGCTGACGGCTAACCTCTGACGGCTAACTGCTAACCGCTAACCGCTAACCGCTGACTGCTAATAGCTGACCGCTGACGCCTGCCACAACAGTTCATCAAACATTTGCCAAAAGCGTTCGGTGTCTACATCCAAGCAAACGTCCACGTTGGGGGGATTGTTGGCCTCATCCCGGCGGTCGCGCCGGTCGGCCAGCGCCATGCCGGTTGTGAAACGACCTTCCGTTTCAACCACCAGATGGACTTGCTCGGTTTGAGCCAGATCGCGGTCGATGGCAATGCCTATGGCGAGCGGGTCATGGACATAGCAGCCATGAAAGCCTTCGTTATCGCGATAGAAGGCCATATAAATCTCGGTGCAATCGGCGATAAATTGCGCGACCTGGGTGGGATAACGCTGCAGATGCTCTTCAACGCGATGGCGCGGCAAGGGAGCCTTCATCGCCACATCGAGACCGACCAGCACGACGGGAATACCAGACTCCATAACCACCTGGGCGGCATCGGGATCGACAAAGAAGTTGAACTCGGCGGCGGCGCTGATATTGCCCGGCACGGTGACGGCCCCGCCCATCGTCACAATGCGCCCGACCCGCCGCATGGTTGCGGCATCGCGTTGGATCGCCGTGGCGATGTTGGTTAACGGTCCCAACGTGATAATCGTCAGGCGTTCGCCGAGAGTGTGGGCTGCTTCAAGCAATACAGCGATGGCATCTTTGTTAGATGGCTGGAGGGGCAGTTTAGGGTAACGTGCCGTTCCGGCAGCATCCGTAAAGCGATGCAGCTCGCCCAGACCATCGGCTCCATGAATGCCGGCGGCATTGAACGGCGCTCGAACCAGCGGTTGTTCGCAGCCTTTGGCCACAAAGGGGGGAGAATGCGGTTGGGCAATATTCAGCACCCGCAACACATTGTAAGCCGCCTGATCGACATCGATATTGCCGGCCACCACAGTAATGGCTTTGAGGTCTAACTGCGGTGCGTTCAGCGCCATAATGATAGCCAGGGCATCATCGACGCCGCCGTCCGTATCGAGAATGATAGGTGTGGGACCCTTGCTCATATCTGTCATATTCACTCTCCTCGTATTTTGTGTTATTCGTAAAGTTAGCGGTTGATTTAGGCTAGGAAAGCCAATAACTTCCTTCTATTACCGGTCGTAGTGCGTGTTGCGTAGTGCGCAGTTTGTAACGTATGTACGTAAGTGATACGAATTACGCCCTACGCAATAGGGCAGTTTATCAAAAAGGGGAAATTATTAGCGCTCATTCCTTAAGTATAAGGGGGGTGCCGAGGAACCTTATTACCCGAAAAGTATTATTTTTGCGCGAGGTATGCTATCAATCTTTAGCTTAGGAAGAGAAAATGGGGTTGGATTAGGGTGCATTTCGGTTATGGGGCAAGAGAGAAACACTGAATGAATGATGAAAATGAGAACACTGATCCGATCAGGCGAGGTTCACAGCCATCCAGGGTCAAAAGAAGGCAATGACAGCCAGGCCGAATTCAGTGACATCATCATTTTCAGTGCTTCAGTGTTTCATCTTGCCGACGTATAGAAGTCGAGTTTGCTGTCAAAACCGACGATTTAAGGTTTCATGCCCTGGATTGGAGCAAAATCAGGTGCGGGTAGTGGTCACGATCAGGTGCGGGTAGCGACCACGATCAGGTGCAGGTAGCGACCACGATCAGGTGCGGATAGTGGTCACGATCAGGTGCGGGTAGTGGTCACGATCAGGTGCGGGTAATGGTCACGATCAGGTGCGGGTTTTGATCGAAATCAGGTGCGGGTAATTATGCCAACATAGTAAAGACGAGGGCCACGCTCAAAATAAAGGAGTCATGATTATGATCTTGCCCTCATAATTCCTACTCCCGATCCCCTACCTCCAGGTATTGATAAACGCTTCGGTTTGTGACATAATAGGCTTATCGAACTGTTGGAAGAATTAAGTTTGATGCGTAATACTTTCGGTTGGGTAAGTTGTTCTAATCCTTGTTATATTGCTCAAGAACTTGACACCAATGAATCAAGTCGAATTTTACGAATATATAAAACCGATTGCTGACAGATGCAGCAAAGAATACGAGCCGGCGCTGAATAGGATAGGTTTTAAGTGGGAACAAGAAAAATTTGAGCAAGATCAGGGAGGCCACTCGGCGCAAGCTAAATCCAAGCCTTTTAAGTACATCAACGGACGGTACTCGCCCTATGCGGGAATTGGTGTCTACGCCTATTTACGTAATGCGCTCGAAAAAGGGCATAATCTCATTCGGTTAGGACCGGCTGGAATCAAAATAGATGCAATACCCTTGGCCAGTGACCATTTTAGTAAAACAGATGAGATAATGATCTCTTATTTCTTGGAGACAGCTCGCTACGACCAAGTTTTAGAGAAGCATTTGGAGTTTAGCCAGGAAAACGGCATATTTGTCGTCAGGATTAAGCTTGAGTAATAACTTCTACTGAAATTACAAAAGAGATAAAGCAGCTTCCAAAACTAAGAAAAGCAATATAACAATCCGCCTAAAGCCGAACCCAGACACGGCGCTTTTTATTGAAGTTGGTTTTGCCACTTTGGGGTTGCCGTTAGGCAATCACTGCATGGGGTCGGCTTAGGCGGGGGCGTTAGAGTAACCAAATTCCACAACAGATCGAACATTTACATGAGCATCGATAAATTCAAAGCCTTCTTGTTTGATTTAGATGATACCTTGGTCGATTCATCGCAGGTTGTGTATTTATCAATGAAGAAGTGGTGTGCGGAAAACAACATCGATCTAGAGTTGCAAAAGGTAAGCCTGATCCTGAGCCATATGAGAAAGCAATCGAGCGATTGGGTGTAACGCCAGAAGATTGTTTGGGGGACACAAGTCAATATGCCAAAGCACTTAAACTATGTTAAAATCACCCCCTAATCTAAACCGTCAGCGCTCATAGCCAAGCAAGCAAACCGTCTCATGCTGAATACAAACCTGCCGAATGAGCACCTGCCCTTGGTGCAAACGAAGCTCTATCGGCCTCTGGTCAATGCTGATCTCATCCAACGGCCGCACCTGCTGGCTCGCTTGGATGATGGTCTGCGTCATAAACTTAGCCTGGTGTCCGCGCCGCCCGGCTTTGGCAAAACCACGCTGGCCGCTCAGTGGCTGGCCGGTTGTCGGCAGCCCATTGCCTGGGTGTCGCTGGATGGGCGGGATAACCCTCTGCCGCAGTTTCTGCGCTATGTGTGCGCCGCCGTCCGTCGGGTTGTGCCGGAGGCCTGTGATACCCTGCACCACCTGTTGACCACGGCCACCCTGCCCGATGTCGATTATCTGGCCGACCTCCTGGTCGAGGAGCTAAACGCCCTGCCCGAGCCGTTAATTCTGGCGCTGGATGATTATCACCACATTCGCTCCGGTGAGGTGCATCAGGTGCTGCGCACGTTGCTGCGTTACCGCCCGCCCCGGCTGCACCTGGTCATTCTGACCCGCTCCGATCCACCGCTGTTCCTGGGCCGGTTGCGGATGGCCCGCCAAATTACCGAGGTTCGGGCCGCTGACCTACGCTTTGCCCTGGCCGAAACCCGCCCTTTTCTCCTTAACAATATCGATCAGCCGCTGGACGATGAGGCGCTCCGGTCGCTCCAGACCCGAACCGAAGGCTGGGCCACCGGGCTGCAATTGGCCGTTCTCGCTTTGCAGAGTCAGACCCCCGCCCAATTCCTGACGCGCTTTGACGGCAGCCATCGGCTGTTAGCCGGTTACCTGATCGAAGAAGTGATGACCGGTCTGCCGGAGTCGGTTAGCACGTTTTTAACCCGTACGGCCTTGATGGATCGCTTCTGTGCCCCGCTGGGCGATGCCCTGCTGGCCGACAGCCCCTGGCCGGCCGCCAGCCAGGCGATCATCGCCCAATTGGAACAACAAAATCTGTTTATTATTTCACTCGATGATACCGGCATCTGGTTCCGCTATCACGATCTGTTCCGCGATTTCTTGTTGAATCAGCTCAAGAAGGAGCAAAGCCAGACCACTCTGGCCGAACTGCACCACCGCGCCGGCGATTGGTTGGCCCAGGCCGGTTTAATTGAAGATGCGCTGCGTCATCTCTTGGCCGCAGGCGATGCGCTGTGTGCTGCCGACCTGGTAGAAACCCACTTTCACCCCCTCATGAACGAACAGATTCCCGCGCCGGTCCTGGTCCGCTGGCTCGATTTGTTCCCGGAGCAGATCATCCAGGCCCACCCTGGCTTAGCCATTGCCCAACTTTTTTTATTTGTACTTCGCTGGGATTTGGCTGCCATAGCGGTCACCGTTAACCAGGTCAGGATGCTGGTACAAGCCGACAGCATCCAAACTGATGAGTGCCGGCAGCTGCGGTTGGCGGTTGTGGATGGCATCCAGGGCTATCAATTATACTGGCAAGGGGATACCCGCCGGGCGCTCCCCCTGTTTCAAAGCGGTCTTGACAACCTGAAGGACCCCGTGGCCTACACCTTTATGCACGCCCAGATGGTGATTCATCTGGCTCAGTCGTATGCCAACAGCGGTCATCGGGAGACTGCCCTGGCGCTGCTGCGAACGGCGCTGGCCGAAGCCACCGCCCACCACCGTCCGGTTATGGTGATGTTTTTAGTGGTGCGCACCATCGTCTATTTTAATGCCGGTGAACTGGTTGAAGCAGCCCTTCACGTTGAGCGCGTACTGGCTACAGCCAACTCACCGCAGGCACGCCGGGATTGGCCCAGCGTAGGTTTGGTTCAAGTCTGGCGCGGCTGGGCTAACTATTTTTTGGGGGCTATCCGCTATGAACAAAATGATCTTGAGGCGGCCGCCCGGCACTGGCAGCAGGTGGAAGCGATGCGCTACCAAGTTAATCCCGGCGCGTTTCATGATAGCTTGACCGGTCTGGCCCTCATTGCCCAGGCCCAGGGTGAATCTGTTCGGGCGTTGGCTTATGCCCAGACCGCGCGCGAGTTTGCGGTCGAACTGCGCAGCCCGCCCCTGTTAGCCCGTTCAGAAACGCTAGAGATACGGCTGGCGCTGTGGAGCAACAGCCCGGTCGAGACTCTGCGCCGTGCACAAACCATCAACACAAGCCCCAATCAAGCCAACGCCATCTGGCTAGAACCGCCGCGCCTGACTGTCCTGCGCCTCCTGGTAGCCGAGGCCACGCCAGAATCGTTAACCCAAGCCTTACACATGGCCGAAACCTGCCTCCATCAGGCCGAACATGCCTACAACACGCGCCAGATCATCAAGGTGGCCGCGCTGCAAGCCCTGATTTGGTCCGCTTTACGGCATACGACTAAGGCCTTTGAGGCGCTAAACCGAGCGTTGACCTTAGCCGAGCAAAACGGTTTTGTCCGCACGTTCCTGGATATGGGCGTGCCCATGATGGAACTTTTGCAACAGTTTGACCATCAGCACAACTCCTCCCTTGACGTTAAGGGGCTGTTGGCCACATTTGCCAGAGAGTTGGATACCATCGGGCGTCGCGAGTTGACGGCCCAGTACGTGCAGCTTTACAACATTACCCCCCTGACCCAGCGCGAACTGGAGCTGCTGACGCTGGTCAGCCGCCGCCTCACCGTCAATGAAATGGCCGAGCGGCTCGTGATTTCGCCCAACACGGTTAAGAAACACGTCAGCAACATTTACACCAAGTTGGGGGCGAAAAATCGACGTGAGGCCATCGCCACCGCGAAGGAAGTGGGCCTGCTTGAAGTAAAGGGTTGACAGGGCGGCAATGAAACAACTTCCGCATTTGGGTTGAGGTAATTGGCCGATCACCGAGAAGTTTTTTGCCACGGAAAACACAAAGGTGGCACAGAGTGCGCGGACAGCTATCTTGGAGATCTTTGCGCCTTCTCCGCGCCCTTTGTGGTTTAATCTTTTTGAAGCCATCGGCCCCTGATTTAATCCCTCAATGCTATACCCTCATCAAACTACATAGCCTCTAAAAAATAAGTAAGCGTTCAGCTATCAGCCGTCAGCTTTATCGCTACAAACCCTCGCCCAGCAATTATTATCGACTCTGTAGCTCCCAAAATTTGCTAAAGCAAAAAAAGCGGATAGCTAAAAGCTGGGTAGCGCAACATTAAACCGTGGAGACAGGTAAAGAACCCAGGTTTTTGCCACAATTGTAAGCATGTTGCCCAATTGAGCACCAAATAGAAGCCTTCGCCGGTCTCATGTTCAAGAAAAACCTGGGTTCTAACGCTACCACGATTAGTGCAGAGCTACCAAAAGCAGAACGCTCACAAAAATAATACTTTTCGGGTAATGTGCCTTACCTGCCTGTACCTTATACTGGGCGTATTAGAGCAGTCTGTATTAATAGCCTGTAACACCTCAGCAAATCGATGTCAACATGAGTAGGCGAAGGCTAAGGCTGAGGCTCAGCAGGCAAATTTAGATTGAGCCGCTACACGCTCAAGAAATCGGCGCGTTTTCTTTGCTTTTTTCTTAGCCCCTTCGACTAAGCTCAGGGCAGGCTTCGCCTTAGCCTTATTTTGCGCCAGGTATACCTGATAGCTGAATAGATACACATTCATCTGAGGAGAAACAAAATGGATAATTATGAATTTTCACCCGAACAAAATCACAAAATTGCCGAGCTTTCCGTCAGACTGCGCCACTTTTCTATTGTTTTGGGGGTAGTGGGCGGGCTTGTTTTTCTTAATGGGCTAGCCCGCTGGAGCACGCTGGGGGTGCAACAAGGATTACTCACCGTCTTAGGCGGGCTTATCATTGCCGGCGGAGCCTATCTTTACTCTCGGCCTCTGGATAATTTTAGAAATATTATCGATTTGGAAGGGCGCGATATTGAAGAGTTGATCACGGCGATGAGCGATCTGGTCTTAGCCTTTAAGATCCTACAGTTTATTGTCATGGCAATTACATTGCTTGTTTGTGTGCGATTGGCTTTACTTTTCACCACTTAAAAAGATAAGAAGAGAGTCTGACAGTCTCACGTGAGACGACAGCGAAAATGAAAATCATTATCTAGCCGTGGAGCGAGCCGCAAGCGTCAGATGCGAACGGGTTTGGCCAAGCCGCTCCGCATCTGAGGATGCTTCACTCCGCGCTACTAAACCTATTTTCAAAGGGGAGAGATTAATGATAACCAAGTTTGAATTTACTGAGCAACACAACCAAGTTTTTAAGAGCCTCACCCAAAATATGGTTCGATCGGCTATTATTTGGGCGCTGCTGGGGGGCATCCTGCTTGTAGAAGCTGTCGCCGAACTGTTTTTGCTGGGTGGACTAAGCTCTTGGGGTGATATGGCCAGAATACTTGGCTTTCTTATTGGGCCAATGGTGCTTGCTATCGCCTACTACTCTTACCAACCCGTGGATAACTTTAAAGCCATTATTTTGACGAAAGGGCGCGATATGGAAGAACTGATGATAGCCTTGGATGACCTGAGCAAGCTATTTCATGTCTTACGCATGGTGATGGGCATTATAGGCATCACCTTGACTATTCGAGTCGTTTTGTATCTATTCGGTTAACCGATGGCGCATTCCTCTTCTCCCAAAACAAAACGTTTGCCGCCCCTCTTTTTGATGATGGCCGGGGTGATGTTGGTTCTGCTGACGCTTACTTTGGGCAACCGCCCCCCATCCGTTTGGGCCAACGCCACAAAAGTCCCCGCCAACCCCGAACCCACGCGCCCGCCCGGCGAGGAGATACGGGCGCATACCATCATCTCGCCTGCTGACTGTACCCAAAACCCTTACCGCCAAAGTG
>JAGRBZ010000478.1 GCA_020433805.1 Anaerolineae bacterium | reverse complement strand
ACCTTGTATAAACCCAATCGACACTAGCAAGCGGTATAAATTTGTATCAGGGTAAAATTGCCCATCCCAGGATAGCGTCGGCTTTAGGTCGAGAAGTAGAAATCGAGCTACCATCCGGAGTAGAACAATGACCCTTGATATGAATTATAGACGAAAAATAACCGATGTAGATTTAGCCCTATCCAGCATAAAATCAGGTCAGCGCCTCTATTTGGGTGGTGGGGCCGGGGTGCCGCTAACCTTGATCGATGGCCTGGTGCGACGGGCGCACATGCTGCGTAACGTGGAAATTACCCACATTTTGACGTTTGCTAAGGCCCCCTATGTTGATGCCGAATTTTCCGCCTCTTTCCGCCATAACGCCCTGTTTATCGGCTCGGCGGTGCGGGGGGCGGTTCAGGAAGGCCGTGCCGATTTCACCCCTATTTTCTTGTCCGAGATACCGGGGTTGTTCCGTAACGGCATCCTGCCGCTCGATGTGGCACTTATTTCTGTTTCACCGCCGGACGAGCATGGATTCTGTAGCTTTGGCGTTGAAGTGGGAACAACCAAACCGGCTGCGGAAGCCGCTAAAGTTATTATCGCCGAAATGAATCATCAGATGCCGCGGACTATGGGTGACAGCTTTATTCACGTTAGCCGCCTGAATCATATCATCGAAACCGATTATCCGCTGCCTGAAGCTCCTCAAGGCGGTGCTTCTGAGGAACATATGATGATCGGCCAGTACATCGCCGAGATGATCCCGGACGGTGCCACATTGCAGATGGGTATCGGCAGTATTCCTGATGCTGTTTTGCAGAATTTGGGCAACCACAAAGATTTGGGGGTTCATACAGAGTTGTTCTCTGATGGCGTCATCGACATGGTTGAAGCCGGGGTCATTACCTGTGCTCACAAGACATTCCATCCGGGTAAGATTGTGGCCGGATTCTTGTTTGGTTCCAAACGCCTGTATGATTTCGTCAACAACAACCCGATTATCGAACTACACCCTACGGATTATGTAAACGATCCCTTCAACATCGCCAAGAACAACCAGATGGTTTCGATTAACTCGGCTATTCAGGTTGATTTAACCGGCCAGGTATGTGCCGACTCGCTCGGTACCCGCTTTTACAGCGGCGTGGGCGGGCAGGTAGACTTTGTGCGTGGCGCGGCCCGCTCCGATGGTGGCTTGCCGATTATTGCCTTCCCCTCGACCACGCGCGACGAGTCGATCAGCCGGATTGTGCCGACGCTAACAGAAGGATCGGGCGTTGTCACCACACGCAATGACGTCCATTATGTGGTTACCGAGTATGGGGTAGCTTATCTGCACGGTAAAACGATACACCAACGCGTACAGGAACTCATTAACATTGCTCATCCCAAATTCCGTGATGAGTTAGGGCGAGCGGCTCACGATTTAGGCTATGTGTAAATTTGCCTGAGCGGCTCATTTCTGACTAACAATCTAAAGTTCACAGATGGGCACAGATAGCGCGGATAGTATCGGGGCTTATCTGTGAAAATCTGTGGCCTTACTTTAACTTTTATTGGGCGCTTGCAAAAACAAGCGCCCAATTCTTTTTTCGCTGTTTCCTTTAGCCCAAGTTATAAAAAACAACTTTCCGTGATAAGATAGTGCGCAGTAATTCTGCAATGGTTTTAACGGTATGAAATGAAAGGATAGATTAACGCTGATGCTTGATTTTGCCCCGATCCGGAGTAAAGCAAAAACGATGCACGATAGCTATGGACATCTCACTCCGGCTCAGTTACGCGATTTGACGAATGAAATGATCGATACGATGCTTGGCTTAATTGCCGAATGTGATGATGAAGATATTACATTTGTCTATCACGATCCGAAAGCGTATGATCACGCTGCCGCCAATTCGAAGGAGGTCGGCCTGGCCTGGACTTTAGGCCACGTCATTGTTCATGTTACGGCCAGTGCTGAGGAGGCGGCTTTTCTAGCTGCCGAGTTAGCCCGAGGCGTTCAGCGCGAAGGACGCTCGCGCTATGAGGTTTATTGGGAAACCGTCACCACGGTGAAGCAATGCCGTCAACGCCTGGAAGAAAGTCGCCGCATGCGGCTAGCCAGCCTGGAGATGTGGCCCGATAAACCACATTTGGATAACACGATAGAACTGCGCTATTTAAGAGGGCCTATTAATCCCGTTTCGCGTTTTTTGGGAGGCCTTAGTCATGATGATGCCCATTTGGGCCAGATTAAAGAGATTTTGCGGCAGTCGCGTGAAGCAAAGGCCATAAAACGGTCGCAAATTTCTCATGGATAAGCGGAGGTTGACCGATGCTCGGTCGTGAACAGGTTTTTGTCTACGGTACACTGCGGCCACCGCAGGCCACAACACCTAAAAATGACAGTCGATACTATTTCCAAGTTGAGCGTTATGTAAAAAATGCCGAGGCGGCCCAGATAGCAGACGCCGAACTTTTTAATTTGGGGGCCTATCCGGCGGCCCGTCCGGGCAAGGGCGTGATTTATGGTGATCTTGTAAGCATAGACGCTCAAGCGCTCCCCATTATGGATCGCATCGAAGGGCATCCCAAATTTTTCCGACGCGAAAAGGTTGAAGTCGAAACCGACTCCGGTAAAACCGAAGCGTGGATTTATTGGGCTTCCAGGGGATTGGTTATCGGCATGCGGCCCATTGCTTGTGGCGATTGGTTTCGACGGAATGAGGCTGACTGCCGTACTGCCTCGCCGGAGGCAGACGAGACGGTTCAGGCTGAAATCAAAGATGAGGCGCTGCGAGCATTGGTTAAGCGTTTTGCCGAAGCGGAGTGTAGTTGGTTCAACACCGTTCGGCCTGATGATCGTGCTCACAGCGCGCCGGTCTGGCACGTGTGGTATCGAGGCCGGGCTTACGTAGTCACCACCCCGGATGCGGTTAAGGTGACAAATATTGCGCAGAATCCGGCAGTCGTGCTCACCCATCCCGATCCCATCAATCCGGTTATCGTTGAGGGCTGGGCCACACTCGCGCCGGAAGCAGAGAAAGCGCTCCAGCCCCTGTTTCAAGCCAAGTACAACTGGGACATCAGCACGGATGCCGATTACAGCACCATCATCGAAATTACGCCGACAAAGCTAATGGCCTGGGGCAATCATGGCGAAGGTCGCTGGGACGGGGAACATGTTTTGCAGGTGTGGTCTGTTTGAGCGGTACTGATTTAATCAATCAACTATAACCAATACGGAAGCCGGCACAAACTGAACCTCGACGCCGTCCGGCCCGACAAAGGTAGGTGCCATATTGATCTGTTGGCCCCGACGCAGACCGGAAGCATCCAACGTAACGTGAACCAGATCAGGATTGCTTCGGATTTCATTAAGAAGCGGTTGCGCCCCATTCAGGAGAAGATCTACGCTTGATGGTTCGATGGAAATCGTAAGGTTCCGCGTGGCACCAATCGGATCGACGTTTCGCGTTATGGCCAAATTACCGGCCCGAGGCGTAATGCCGACTGTAACCTTCACGTGGCGAGCCGGTGCCCCGTTGTCGTCCAAGGCTTGAAGACTAGAGGGTAGATCGAGCGGAATCTGTACATCAAAATTACCGGTAGCCTGGCTAACATCCACGGGTAAGGTCGTGATGACGCCCCCCAGCTCGGCCAGTTGATCAATACTGCCCTGAAGTGTGACATTAGCCGGCGTTACGCTCAAATTGCTTAGTTGGTATCCTTGGGGAGGTTGGCCCGTTACGTTGGCTTGTACGCTCACCTCACGGGCGTTAAGCTTTGGTTGAATATTAGCATTGATCTGGGCTTGATTTGGCTGTATCTCAACGCCGAAAACCTCTTGGCCTCGTTCATCCAAAACACGTAAGGGGCGTGTCTCGCGAATAGATGTTGTCGCATTGGCCAGAGAGATACTGGTCTCAACCTGCTCTACTTTTTCGACGATGGGAGCCGGCCCCACAATTTTAACTTCACTGGGCACAGCGGTCGGAATGCCGACCAATTCATAGGCGGTGGGTAGATTTTGTTCATCGGGAATATTGACTTGAATGGGAATAGTTCGGCTGATAATAGGTGCCAGCTCAATATCCAGCGTGGCAGGGTCAACCGAGACAACCAATACCTGACTCACCCCCGAGTTAATTTCGATAGGTAGCCGGTATAACCCCGGTGCGGTTCTGGCAAGCGTGGCGGTAGCCTGGAAACTGCTAGGCCGAAGGGTTGGCAGCAAATCATTGGTCGTTTGGATGACAGCGGAAACTGTTTCGGGAGGAGGTGGTATAATACGCATGTCTGACGGCAGGTTTTCTATCCGCAGCGCTATCTCTTCGACGCGAGCCAACTGGAAAGGGTTTGTTTGCTCGATTACAAACGACCAGACTATAAGCGATAAGAGCAGAGCGACAAAAAGTAAGCCGAGGTTAAGCAGGATGTCTTTGGGCTTAAAACTTATGTCCGGATGCCAGATCTGTTTTAGCAGATCACCTAAAAGAGTCCAAAGCGAGAAGGGTTTTGCCGGACGGGAAGAAGAACCGTAGAAATCCAGCATTTTCTCACGTAACTCCAGAAGAGATAGCGGGCGATACAAGTTACCTTGTTGCGCTACGCCAAGCTGCCCTGTCTCCTCGCTAACAACAATGACAAAGGCGTCGCTGGTTTCGCACATGCCGACGGCCGCTCGGTGTCGGGTACCTAATCTTTTTTCAGCCGGGAGCAACCGCTCGGTGAGAGGCAGAACGCAGCCGGCTGCTACTACTTTATCCCCTTGTACTAATACTGCACCATCGTGCAAGGGGGTCCCATTATAAAATATTGACTCCAAAAGTTCGCTCGTTACCCGTCCCCCAAACGATACTCCGGTTCTCACAATTTCATCCAGCGAGTCGTTTTGTTCAAGAACAATAAGCGCTCCCGTGCGGCTATCGACCATATTCTCAACAGCATGGGTGATTTCAGGGATAACGCGCTCAGATACACTCTCTCGTACAGCTTGAGCCAGGCCAGAGCTTCGCCCAACGCGTTCTAAAAAGCGCCGTAGTTGGGCCTGAAAAATAATGGGTGTTGCCACAAGGGTAGCAACTAATATTCCGCGAACCAGCCAATCGAACACGGGTAGGGGGAGTAAAGTCGTTAATACAAAAAGTGCTAACCCCAACAGCAAAATCTCGCGCATCATATACCCGAAGGCGCTACGCCGAATGAGGGTTAGTATAAAATAAAAGGCAGCCGTGACCAGGCCGAGATCAATCATTCCAAACCATGTTAAATTGGAAATCAAAAAGACGGTTTGGTTGTATAGCGACTGAAACGAGTCCATTTAAGCTGGGTATCTCCAGAGAGTCAGTTTTGTGGTTATGGTAAGGCGGCAGACACTGGGTTAGGCATATAGTTAGGGTACAACGATATTTTGGTTATTACATTGCTTCGAGGCGGTTGCATGCATAACTTTAGTTTGTAGACAGAATGACATTTTAGGGATTGCTCTCTTATCAGTCTACCCTAGGCTTAGTCGAATGAATGCTCCAAATAAGACATTTTACATTGATTTAGCAAATGTCAACAGGCCTTGCATAATACACAGCAATTTTTATACGCCCGATGCGTAAAAACCTTCACTTTGCCAAAATTTTCACAAAGGTGTTGCTAATAGTTGTTTAGTTCCAAATCTTGCCGAGGTATAGATTTTACAAACGGAGGAACCTTATCTTCAGCTTGGCGATAGTAAAATCGCTGGGTCGGATAGGCAAACTCAATATCAGGGTGTTGGGAAAAGGCCTTCAAAATATCCTCCCAAATTCCCTGTTCCGTTGACCGGCGGCGGCGCGGATTAACCAAAAAACGGAGTGTAAGCAAAATACCACTTGGCTCAACCTTCATGTAGACAATCGGAGTCAATTTTTTATAAACAATATAAAAACGTCGGGCTGCAGCTTTAACCCGTTCAGAAGCATCGTGGCTTAGGTGAGCTGTATCCTGGTTGGCAATCTCCGTGAGAAGCTCTTTGGCTTTTTCCCAGTTACTTTCAAAGGTAATCATGACTTCGATCTCATGCCATATATATTCTATACCTTTATTATAATTGGCTACAGCATGATTGAACACCTGGCGGTTGGGAATGTGGAGAATACGTC
>JAGRBZ010000477.1:248-6126 GCA_020433805.1 Anaerolineae bacterium | reverse complement strand
GACGAGCAGCAACATCGCATCGCCGAGCTGTTGAACCGGCTCGAACAGCAGACACGGACGCTGACCACCGCCAGCCAGCGGGCCGCCCAAGCGGCGAACGCCCTCGATCACAACGGGCAGAAAACCGCCCTTCACCTGCAAACAGCGGTTCAACAGAGCGTCGAAACCACACTGCATGACACGCTCACCACCCTATCCCAACGCGCGGAAGGCGCCTTCCAGGATGCCGGACGGCCCTTGCTCCACACTTTGACCAGGGTCACGAAGGCCGCCGAGGAGACCGAAGAGCGCCTGCAACGGGTCGTGAGAAGCTTCCGATGGCAATGGGGCGCTATCGCCGGTGGCGCGGCGCTGGCCGCCGTGGTAATCGTCATCCTTGGGGTGTGGTTGGCTATTTCGACGCTGGTGTCGTGGCGGGGCACGGAGCTGGAACGCCTCAACACGGCCATCGCCCAGAGCAACGCGCGGCTCGAAGCACTGAACCGACGGGGCGGGAAGATCGAATTAACCGATTGCGGCGGGCGGTTGTGCGCCTATGCTTCGACCAATCAAGGCGAAAATTACAAGGACTGGAAAGCGCCGTGGAGCGGGAGAGAGGGATTGCCTCTGGTGATTCTCAGAGGCTATTAATTGGGGGGGCTATCTGTAAGAAACCGAGCAGATCGGTGGTTCGGCGCGAGATCATGACAAAATTGAACCCAAATTGCCTGAGACCATCGACGGTGAAAAACCCGAGTTAAGTAAGAATGAACCCACGCTTTATGAGACCGACTTGAGATCATCGAGCTCAACCCATTTGTGTGAGATTCGGAATTTTTACGATATATTAAAGGTTAATTAGGATCGCCGCAGCTATTAAGAAAGCCACGGCAGAACTAAGGAACCTTGCGATGATTTTCTGAACGATTTTTCTAGTGGTTTTTCTGGCTTCAAAATCATTTTCATCCTACCGCCCAAAAAACGTACGTTTTCCTGGCATCGTTGAGCCGGTACGCACCCGATGGCCGAGGAGTGGACTTGTCCATCGCTGCCGGCTTGCCGCTCTGATCCGTCTCAACTGGGTGGACCGCACCGGATTATCTCGGGTTCGTCTCAACAAAGGTGGGCTGATTCGCACGGAATGTGGGCCAATGTGTCGCTCCAGTCTCACCCAGTGTGGGTCGAAATTTACGATGATCTCGCACCGAGCCGCCGATAATCTCGGTTTCTTACAACTACCGGTTGCGCTTGCTCCTTGGCCGGTCCAATCCGGCTACTGCATAGCGCGATTGCCCTGTACCCTGCCCGGCTTACCGGCTAGTCGATGACCCATCCGGCACTGATCAATTCATCGGTGTTCTTAAAAAGAAATTCACAGCCTGTTTTTTTATCGACTACCTTTATGACTCCATTAAGTAGATTTGCGATTTCGATATAACCGTAACAAGAGTTAATGTTTTTCATGTGTAATTTAAGGTCAGGTAAAATAGAATCCATCCCATGATTATCGATCATTTCGCACGTTTGCTTTTTAAGGCTATCCGACCACATTGGCAATTCTCACGTTGAATCTCTACGGGTCCATTCCCCGCAGCTTGCTGCGTTCTTTGGTAACCCAATACCCCGCAGCTTGCTGCGGGATCGTTTATTGTCTAACGGGTCGGAGCTGAGCGGAATCGGTCTAATGCCGGAAAGCGCGTTGGCGCTTGCAGGTGATTAGGCCGGTTACCGCTCCAGCGAGTTGATAGGCGGAGCGCGCAGCGCGACGCCTGCAACTCGCGACGAGCGTAGCTCAGCTCCGACCCGATAAGCGGAGCGCATAGCGCTCCGCTTATCGCTCAAATCAGTCGCGCCAAAAGGCAAAGCGAAGCGGCGCTTTTGGCGTCGACTGGATTTGAATGTTAGGTATCACTATTGGTCAAAATAAACTCTTTTCCTGGAATAGAATGCCCGCTGTTGTCCTCTAACCCCTCAGGAAAACTAAATATCTTGCCGCAAAATACATCATTCGATTTAAAGTATTCTATAAATTCATCGCGTTCACTTTCTGAGAGAATTGATGTATATCCGTTGGCGTTGTTGCATAAATCGAAAAATCTCTAACAATATTAATATGTTATAGATTTAGCGATTTTATGTATTCTTATTAAAAATCAACCAGTTATTTGTATTTATGCAACAATGCCATATCCGTTGTGATCTTCAGCAAAAAATGGCTCATCATCATTTTCTTCTATAGACTTGGTCGTTAATTTATACGACGTTGTAAATATGCTGGTTCTAAATTGCTCAACATCAACCTCTTGATTCAGATGGAATCGAACAACTGGGGCGGGATATCCATACAGTTCATCATCCTCAAACCAGTAACCATAATCCTCACCTTCGATATGTGTGATTCCGTCATATAGAATTTCAATGCCTATAATCTTGGCTTCTTGATTCTCAATCCATTTGTTCCGGTTCCCAACAAATGCTCAGCGATAGGCATGTTCGTAAATCGCGCGGCTCATTTTTCGAAAACTGAGAAATATCTGGTATTTCTCCTTCTCCCTTCGTCAAAGGAAATCTTACAGTAATGTCGTCGCTCATAGTCATGGTAATCTCCTTAATATTGAAACCTAACGCTTCACACCAGCGGCGTAGCGAAGCGTAGTCCGCTGGATGTGATTGTTATGCTATCAGATCTTCTGCCTGTAAAAATTCAAAAAATTTGTCCAAAATTTTGTTATTGCGGTCAATTACTTGTTTCTCTTCAAATTCATCGTAACCGATGAGTTCGGCTATTTCGGCGACTTTACTCGGATCTTTGTAATTACCACGACGCTGTGCACCAATGTAAATTTTCTTCTTATCATCGAATCGGTAGTCTGACGCTTTAATATTTATACTACTTTCCAGCAATACTTTATTTCCCAATGAATCAAGATTATTTTCAGTTTTAAGTCCGCCCTCCATTTCTTGCCGCTTTTTAGAATAGATATGCTCCAAATGAAAAATTTCATTCAAACCTAGAAGGTTTTGATTTGGAAAAGTAAAGGCGTACCAAGTAATCATTGAGCGTGTTGCACCCCTCTGATTAGTGAAAACATAATTTTCAAAAGAAGTGCGTGCTTGTGCTTTGTTAAATTTGTATTTAGAAAATGTTACATCACTGCCTTTTACAATACTAACCATTTCATCATATACAGGTGTACGCAATGCATTAACTCCAGGGTTGGTAATAGCGTAAGCAAAAATGAAAGCGGTTATTTTATCCAAAAATGTGCAGAACTTTACGTCCTCAAGCATTCCATCATCGGTTCTATTTTGCAAAAAATATACTGATGTTATGTGCTGCCACATACCATTCGGTGCATAATTAAGCACAAAAAACTTCTTGAGAACATTATCCGAAAACCGATTTTTGTCTTGATCAGCCACACTTTCCCAAAACAAAGCAAGGGCTTTCAGCTCATCAATGGTATGAGATTGTTTCAGATACTGATATTTATTACGCTCATAAAATTTTCGCAGAGCTTCAGTTGTTGAGCTTTTATTCCCTTCTTTCGCACGTAAAAAATACATATAACGCGCAAATAGCTCATCCATCGGTGTGCCAGTAATTGGCTTGAAAACTGAAGTTGTTATTTCTTCCAGCTTTTTCCACTCAGCAATAAATTCATCTTTATTACCGGTGGAACCATAATATTTATAAAATTGAGCTTTGAAAATATCTGCATCTGATAGCGGAAGCCCACGATCATTAAGAGTAGAGAAAATGCGAAGAGCAGTGTCCTGTGACTCAGCCTCAATAGGAAGAAGGATGCAATTACCCAAAATACGGGCGGGCAAATAAGGGAAATAAGCTGGAAAAGTCTGTAAAAAATCATCAATTTTTTTCTGGAAAAATTGATAGTTTAAAACATATTGGCTCTTACTACCTTGTTTAACTATTCCTGTACGAAGCAGTTCAAGAAATTCTTCCTTATCACTATCAGTCGCTACTTCAGAATCAATTTTAAGTGTATTTTTATCGGCGTTATCGAACTCATTAGTTTTCCAAATACACTTTTCAATACGAGCGTGGGTACTTTTTGAGTTGCTGTCCTGCATATTAGCGAATTTGTCATAAAAAGCCCGCAAAAGAAGCATAAGCGTTGTTAGTCGCTGCTGACCATCAATAACCTCTGATTTACCGTCTTCGTTTTTATAGGTAACAATAGAGCCAAGAAAATACTCTTCATTTTTATCAAATTCATCGCAATTGTTATCAGGGAATGAGAATGAAAAAATATCATCCCAAAGGGTTTGGCATTGTTCTTCATTCCATGCATAAGGGCGCTGATAGTCGGGAATAAGAAAATCTGTTCTTTTATCCGAAAACAGATCGATAATTGCTTTCTGATCTACATGTAGTTTTGACATTTCTTACCCTATTGTTGAGAAGCATAACGACCTACTTCACCTGCCTCGCGACGCGGGGTCAGGTGCAAGCCCCAGTTAGGCTAGTTAAATTGTGTTGCTTAACTTAAGCAGATCCATTGCTTCCTCCATTACTTTTCCCACCAGTTAGTATAGCAATAGCTACGGCACCAACAATTGCAAATGCACCACCTATAAACTCCACCCACTTTTTATTCTTATGTGATTTATTTGATTTGCAAGCAGGGCATAAATCTTTTTCTTCTTGTTCCAGAGAACGTCCACACTCTTGACAACTGTTCATTTTAATTCTCCAATAGTTCGATGGGCTTTAGTTCTATCTCAATACAATCAAATTCACCATTTGCAAGCAAATTGCATCTATTGATTTGATTAATAAAGACAGGAACATCTTTTAAGAAACTCATCCATGATGCTTCAGGAGGTGTATTTCCTTTGCCTTTAAACGGCACTAATCGTGCTTTTTTGACGGCATTTTCAATCCCGCAAGACTGAAGATTTGAAAGGTTTTTTATTAAAGTTGATGCTGCTGCCTTTGGCTCATTTATCACTATAAAGCATTCAGATAAGGTCTTAATTCCAAGAAGACATGCTTTAAATGACTCTTCTGCAAGTCCGAACTTTTCGGACGCAATTTTTGCTTTATTTGTAAACCAATTATCCCAAAAACTGATTTTAGCATCCGGTGCTTCTTCTATTTCATTTCTTAATAATCGGACTGTTTTTTCAATACCATTATTTAGTGTTTGTATAGCATGTTCAATTGCTCTTGATTGTCGTTCAAAATCTTGCATTTCCATTGCTTGATTATATTGACTTACACCAGACATAATTTCAGCTATATTATTATCATGAAGCCTACTAATTATTCTTGATATTCCTTCTTCTATGCGATTTAGCTGCATAGCTATGCTTACCAGAAGTATCTGAGAACCTATTGCTGTTGCAGCCTTTATAAAAGATGGTTGAATAGCTTGAAATTTTGCGTGTTCTATGATTTTCCCATCTTTATAAAACACACCTTTTATATTGCCAGCAGCATCTTTAAAAAGTTTTCCTCCCTCTGGCGTATAAACAAGTTTATACACGGTATCTTGACTCAACTGCCTTGCAATTTCAGGTATACCAGAAATACACCTTAACTCTTTAAAAATATTATTTCTTTTCAAAGAGTCTTGATATTTTGAATCTGCATTCTCAGATAAAAGATTGATGAAGAGAGGTGTGCATTGTGCTGGCATATCTGACATTTTTGTCACCATAATTGTTTGTAGGCTTGTTTACCTAACGGGGCGGCGGATAAGCCGCGAGGACGGAAAAGCCGAAGGCTTTGACGGCCGATGTCGGCTTGATCCGCGTGGTTGTGCGGCGCGAAGCGCCAAGCAATCATGCGGATTGCAATCCGCCGCCCCGTAGTGCGGGCGCGAAGCGCTGGCCATTACCCACAAGTCAAGTAAATCAAGGAAAATCAACT
>JAGRBZ010000477.1:0-238 GCA_020433805.1 Anaerolineae bacterium | reverse complement strand
ACAAATCAGATAATCTCAACAAAATCAATTATATGGTAAATATTTCATGTAGCTGATTTTGCAAGAGTTTTTCGACTTATGGGTAAAGGCCAGCGCGAAGCGTCCGCACTACTAATGATTATATGGTTTCTGCTTATCTACGATATTTTTTCGCAGTTAGCAAAAAATATTTGATTTAACTGACTTTCTTCAGCAGTATAACATTCATCACAAACTTCGCAGCCCGGAAATCGCAACA
>JAGRBZ010000476.1 GCA_020433805.1 Anaerolineae bacterium | reverse complement strand
AGGTGTCGAGCAGCAGATGGCGCAGACCACTTGCTTCGGCAGCTCTGATAATCAACGAACGTGCTTCGCCTTTGCCTCGTTCGCGCGGATCGTGCTGATTAATGCCATCCGGTAGTTTGGGCCGTTTTGATTTGAGGTGAGCGACATAAACCGTCACACTAAGTTCATCCGATAGACGCAGTTTGGCACGTAAGACGGGTCGGGAAAACTTCTTTATAGGCACATGCATTCCATCGATTTCCAGCAGGGCTTGTTCAGGAATGTCGCTGATGACATCCATATCGGAAACGGGAAAGCGGCTGACCAAAGCCACTGCCGGTCCGCCATCCTCAGGCCGATCGCCCACAAGAATGTTGGCGTTTTGATAAGCACCGGTAGCAGTTATCACATCTTCCAATGCTTCCGGATGAAATACCTCTTGGAAACCCACAATATCGGGATTCATAAAGCGCAAGTGCGCCGCCAACCATTCGACCTTTCGCTTGTACGTGTTGTCATCGTAGGAATGATTGTAATACGGCTTACCGGCTGACGCCAGGTTTAGAAGATTGAATGTCGCGACTTTAAAGTATTTTCTGCCCATAGCTGCCCTCTATTCATATTTATTGATAGGTGGAAAATTTAAGATTTGAAGTGTGCCAAAACGGAATTTAAATGAAAAACCAGATTTGACAAATAATGATATGTAACTATTATTGTTACATATTTGGTTGGAGATAAAATTGGGTATCAACAGTCGTTTTGCCGTCGCGGTTCATATCCTGGCTTTGCTGGCTCTGGAAGATAGACCGCTTTCATCAAAATATATTGCCGGCAGCGTTAACACGAATCCGGTTGTTATTCGCCGCATTTTGAGTACGCTCAGTAAAGCCGGTCTCATCGAGACCCAACTTGGTGTCGATGGCGGCTCAACCCTGGCGCGACCGGCTGAAAAAATTTCTTTACTAGAAGTGTACAACGTTTCTGAACAGGGCCATCTGTTTGCGCTGCACAGCAATCAACCCAACCCTCTCTGCCCCTGCGGGCGCAACATCCAGCCAACTTTGCTGGGCGTTTTCAAGAAAGCGGAAGCCGCCCTGGAAAGTACTCTGGCTGAAGCGACTATCGCTGAAGTGGTGCAAGACATCGTAGCTCAACTTCAGAGCCAATCGTAAGCTCTCTTTTTTTGTT
This sequence comes from Anaerolineae bacterium, assembly GCA_020433805.1. Taxonomy (GTDB): domain Bacteria; phylum Chloroflexota; class Anaerolineae; order 4572-78; family J111; genus JAGRBY01. The sequence goes on along the minus strand of JAGRBZ010000476.1, from coordinate 4,970 downwards.
GTTAAATGTAACTAGATTTGTTACATTTTTTATTTATATAAACCAAAGGAGAATATTAGGATGAGTAATAAAATTTTAGTTCTGGGTGCTACCGGCAATGTTGGTAGTGCGCTTGTTGAGGCTTTGGTGGAAAAAGGTGAGCAGGTTAAAGCCGGAACCCGACATCCGGCCGAATATCCCGCCACGAAAAATGTAGAGCCGGTTGCTTTGGATTTTGAGCAGCCCAAAGCCGAAACCTACGCTGCGGCGCTTGATGGCGTCAATAGGATATTTGCATTGACCAAAACGGCCGATGTCCACGCCGATAAAACGCTCAATCCGCTTATCGATCAAGCTAAAGCAGCGGGCGTATATCACATTGTGTTGATGACGGCGATGGGCGTTGATCAGGCCGATGCAGATGTGTCGTCTATACGGCGGGTGGAACTGCATCTTATCAATTCAGGCATCAATTACACAATTCTGCGCCCGAACTGGTTTATGCAAAACTTTGCTCCCGGCTTTTTATTGCCGATGATCCAGCAAGGCGGCACCATTTATCTGCCCACGGATGACGCCAAAACGAGTTTTATTGATGCTCGCGATATTGCTGCGGTTGCGGCTGCGGCACTGACAGAAGAAGGCCATGCCGGTAAGGAATACACATTGACCGGCGGCGAAGCCTTATCTTACGGTGAGGCCGCCATTATTTTATCAGAAGCGGCCAATCGAGAAATTAGTTATGTGGCTATTGATGAGAAAGCATTTCTTGAGGGTATGATCTCTGCCGGCTGGCTGCCTGAGCAGGCTGAATTTATGGCGATGTTGTTCTCTATTGTTCGACAGGGATGGTCGGCTCCCGTCGTGCCGGTGGTAAACGAAGTTTTAGGGCGCGAGCCAATTGCGTTGCAGCAGTACGCTTTTGATCACGCCGATGCGTGGAAGTAACGAATTCGCGACGTTTTCAAAAAGGGTGGCAATCGTTGTCTCTACCAACAGGGATTGTCACCCTTTTTATTCACCTTCGGCGACCAAGACCTTATTAAACGCCGTGAGCAAAGCTTCGACATCCTCTTCTGCAAGATGCCGCATGAAATGCTCAACGATACCCCGCAAGTAGGTGCGTGTTGCCACCTCTAACTTGCCTTTGCCAACCGGGGTGATGATAGCATAGGCTCCGCGTCGATCTTTGGCACACGGGCGGCGCTCGACGAGACCGGCCTCGGCCATGCGATCGAGTAAGCGGGTCAAGCCGCTTTGGCTTAAATGGACAGCCTCGGCCAAATCTTGTAGCCGCAGCTTATCGCCGCAATCGTTACCCAGATGAAATAACACGTAGTACCAGGTCAGCGGCATATTCTGCTCGGCCTCCATGTCATCAGCCAGCGCGGACAGCACCCGGCTATGTACGCGTAGGAGCTTGTGCCAGGGGGCTACTTGTTCATTACAGCGGTTAGGGTCGTCAATACCTAACATCATTGTTTATCTACCTTTTTCTTCTGACGCCTCGTGGTCAGATCCTCATTCCTTTAAGCTTTATTTTGCGGCACAAAGGAGGCCGGTTCGGCCCAGGTTTCGGCAAAAATAATTTCAGACAATGGCTTGCGTACCCGTGGCCCTTTTTCGCGCTCTTGTAAATCATCGGGTAGTTGTTCGATGTGACCATAATACCCCAAAGCGATGCCGGTTACAACCTCATAATCCTCAGGAATGTGGTACACTTCGCGGATTTTGTCGAATTCGATGCCGCCCATCTGGTGCGTATGTAATCCCAATTCGGTGGCCTGCACAGTTAGGTTGGATACGGCTAAACCAAGGTCGTAAAATGCCGTGCGGTTGGGCCTATCAAATTTGGTATAACTTTTTTTGACGGTAGTGAAGATTAAAACCGGAGCATCTTTTGCCCACCGTAGGTTGCCTTCTTTGAGGCAAGATACGGCTTTCTCGAACTCGGCAGGATTATCTTTAGTGGCTACAATAAATCGCCACGGCTGCTCATTCATCGCCGAAGCCGACCAGCGTGCTGCTTCTAAAACGGCCAATAGCTTTTCCTGTTCAACCGGCCTATCCGAAAATGCCCTAGGACTCCATCGATCTTTTAACAGCGTATGGATGGGATGGTGGGTTTGAGCTGTTCTATTCATAATTAGATTTCCTTTTTTATAAAGTTGTTATCGAGTAATTTGCTAACGGACATATTACAAATTAGACAATTTCAGCGAGCGGTTATCTGTCATTGCCCGCTTTTTTGAAACACTGAAACACTGAATTTTTATGAATTCACTGAAAATCAGGCATTCTTCAGTGAATTCAGGCCCATCAGTGGTTCAGTGTTTCACCTGTTGCGCACGGATTTAATCAAATTACAAAGGTGTCCCTTAGTAAGATCGAGTAACGAACTTGAATGGGTTAGTTGTTGAATAAAAAGATCGCAACAAAGATGTGGATGTTTAACAAAAAATAATCCCTCTTCATTGCGGTCTCTTGATGATGCCATTTCTGCCAAATTTGACAGGTTGATTTCTATTTGTATACTTGCGGTTACAATATTTGTATGTGCAACTATTGTAATTGCAAGTAGATGGTTTGTCAACTTTGTTTAAGTTGCAAAAAATAACAGTATCTAAAATGGAAACCTCGGAGCAATTTTTCGTCTCCGAGGTTTTGCCGTTGAGATAACCTGATCTTATTTTTCGACAGTCGATTAAGCTGTAGTAGAATGAAAAGAGAAGTACACATCAAAGGAGCTTTTATGAAAAACGGACGTTATACTCCCAAAAAGGCCATGGTCATTGTGGCCCATCCCGACGACATTGAATTTGGCTGTGCCGGAACCGTGGCCCGCTGGGTTAAAGAAGGAGCCGAAGTGGCCTACGTGCTATGCACCAGCGGCGATGTCGGCATTGCCAAGAAAGGCATGACCAAAGAGAAAGCGGCTGAAATTCGAGAAGCCGAGCAAGTCGCGGCGGCTGAAGTGGTCGGCGTCAAAGAGGTCGTCTTTTTACGCGAGCCGGACGGCATGCTGGTCAACACGCTGGATCTGCGCAAGCGGCTGGTACGCGAAATTCGACGCTTCAAGCCGGAAGTGGTCATTACGCTGGATCCGACCGTGGTTTGGTCTCGTGAAGATTACATCAACCACCCCGATCACCGGGCAGCCGGAATGGCAGCCATCGACGCGGTTTTTCCGGCTGCCGGCCAGCCCAACCTCTTTGAAGAGCTGGCTGAAGAAGGCTTGACAGCGCACAAAGTTCGTAGGGTGTATGCCACCAACTGGCACGAAGCAAGTACCTTTATCGACATCACCGATACATTTGACCTTAAACTGAAAGCGCTTAAAAAACACGTCAGCCAGATGGGCGATTGGGACCCTGAACCTCGTATGCGTGAATGGGCGGCTGAAGTTGGCAAAGGGAAAGAAATGCAATACGCTGAGTCTTTTCGCGTAGTTACTTTGCTAACCGATGAAGATTTTGATAAAACTGAAGGTCGTGTGGAAGGGTAGATGCATTTTATCCTGCGAGTAGTATGTTTTGTTGTGGGCGGATATGCCGTCATCTGGACGTTAACGTCGGCTGTTCGCACGTTTGTACTGCCGCGTAGTGATAATGTTTTTTTAACACGATTGGTCTTTCAAGCCATTTTTCGACTATTTCAATTACGCATTCAGTGGGCCAAAACGTATTCCGCCCGAGATTGGATTATGGGCTTTTTTTCACCGGTAGCGCTGTTGATACTGCCGGTTACCTGGTTGGCCATTATCTCGCTCGGTTATATGCTGATGTTTTGGGCCGTTGGGGTTCGACCCTGGTACGATGCGTTTTTGCTCAGTGGGTCATCATTGTTGACGTTAGGTTTTGCCTCGGTCGATAATTTGGCCGAGGTATTTCTGGCCTTTTCGGAAGCCACCATCGGTTTGGGACTGGTGGCGCTGTTGATTTCGTACCTGCCGACGATGTTCACCGCCTTCACCGAGCGCGAAGCCGCTGTCAGTATGCTAGAAATTTACGCCAGCACGCCCCCTTCGCCTGCGGCAATGCTCAAGCGGATGCATCGCATTCACGGGTTAGAATATCTATCTGAAATTTGGAAGGATTGGGAGCGCTGGTTTGTCGAGTTAGAGCAGACCCATACATCGTTGATTCCGCTGGTTTTTTTTCGTTCGCCCCATGTGGGGCAGTCGTGGGTGATTACGGCCGGTACGGTTTTGGATGTGGCCGCGCTGCGATCTTCAACACTCGATATGCCGCGTGATCCCAAAGCAGAACTTTGCATCCGGGCCGGCTATCTGGCACTGCAAAATATTGTCGATTTTTTCCGTATTCCGTTTGATCCTAAGCCCCGGCCTACCGATCCGATCAGCGTAACCTATGATGAGTTTATGGCGTTGTGTCAAGAATTGGCCGATGCCGGCGTGCCGTTAAAGTCCGATTTAGATCAGGCCTGGCGCGACTTTAAAGGCTGGCGCGTAAATTATGATCGGGTACTGCGGGTTCTGGCCGGTTTGACAATGGCTCCCAGCGCACCCTGGTCCGGGGATCGGGCCATTCAAGTACCACCGCGATTATTTTTAAGCAAAGAAGAGGAAAAAGGAAGACGCTATGGCTAAGAAAATTCATGAATATTACAGTGATGATATTTTAGTGACTTACGATGTTGAGCGCTGTATCCACGCCGCCGAGTGCGTGCGTGGTCTGCCGTCGGTGTTTAACACCAAAAAACGTCCCTGGATTCAGCCCGATCAAGCTGCGGCGGATGATGTGGCCGAAGTCATCATGCGCTGCCCTACCGGCGCTCTGCACTTTGAGCGGCACGATGGCGGAACTGCTGAACCGGTTCCCGCCGAAAATACCATCGAGCTTGATCCGGATGGAGCGCTCTATGTGCGTGGTGATATCGAAATTATCAGTTCCGATGGCGAACTATTGTTAGAAGATACGCGAGTAGCGCTGTGTCGCTGCGGAGCATCGGCGATTAAACCATTCTGCGAC
>JAGRBZ010000475.1 GCA_020433805.1 Anaerolineae bacterium | reverse complement strand
CGTTTTACAACTTGATTTAGGTTTAATTTGATCGTTTAAGACTGAACCAATCTTATGTCTTAGTTCAACTGCGTAACTCATAATACATTCAAACCTTGATTATATCGCAGCCGGACAGTAATCCAAAACTTAAGGGTGGTGGATGCCGTCGACTTCGGTTACAATAACGCCGGTGGCTCCGGACTGGGTCAAGGCCTGGGTCACCGCCCTGATCGCTTCCGGCTGGGGTTCGACCAGCGCGATCATATTGCCGCCCCAGCCGGCTCCCGATAATTTGGCCCCCAACGCCCCGGCTTGGCGAGCGACTTGGATAAGCTGCTCCAACTCCGGCGATGAAACGCCCATTTTCTCTAAAACGGACTGATTTTCATCCATCAATTGTCCCAGTTTAGCGATGGACCGACCTTGTTCGATAAGCTCTCGGGCAGCGGCAGCGATGCGACCGGCCTCATCAAAATACTGTTCGTAGCCAGCCGGATCGGCCTGCCATTGCTCTCGAACGTAGCCGACCGCCTTATGCGTAGGTGATACCCGCCCGGTATCGCCAACAACCAGCGTAAACGGCCGAGCGACCGGCATACGCTCGATAGGCTGTTGCCGCACAAAATAAACCGGCTGCTCGAAGGCCACAACCGTATTGTCAATACCGGAAGGCGTGCCGTGGTACAGCTTTTCGACTTCGTAAACGAGGCTGGACAGTTCCGCCGGAGCGAGATCGCGTCCGTAGAAATGCCCCAACACGCGGGCTATAGAAGTTGAAATAGCCGCCCCACTGCCCAGACCGCGCCCCAGAGGAATAGTAGAGGAGACAGTAAGTATAGCCGACGGCGGTTTGCTCTGGTCCAAGTAGGCTAACGTCGAACGAATGATCAAAGCCAGGGCATCATCCGGTTCGGCTTCGGCCAGTCGGTAATTTCGATCTAAATCGGGAGCGACAATCTGCAAGCCATCACGATCGGTCGTTGGCTCCAGTTCGGCTCTGGCCCGAACGTTCAACACCGGGACAGCAATGGCCGGTCGATTGTAAACAACCGCGTGTTCACCAAAAAGAATGATCTTGCCCGGAGCCGTTGCCTGAAATCGGGTCATGGGGCCGGCTACGCTCCGGTAGGGATCAACGGCGTTATCATGGTCGAATCCGGATCTTCAGAGGAGGGGATTTGGCTTCCTTCGTCCTCCTGGTGGGGATCAACCGGAGTCGGCGTGAGGAGAGGGTCATCCGGGACAGGGGCCGGGATAACCGGGCCTTTTTGCCACTCAAGATAGGCCAGAGTCCACATTGCCGATTGAAGCACAAGGTAAAGGCCACTGCCAAAACTGATGACCAAAACCAAGGCGATAAGGGCCAGTGGGCCACCGGCCACCGCCGCTCCAACCCAAGAGTTAGAAAACAGGTAAACCAGCGCAGCAGGAATCCCGCCCAAAATTAAAGCCGTAATCAGGGCTACCGGCAAAACGACGATAATAAACACAAAGAACCAGCCGATACTCAACCCAACCATCAACAAACACAAGATAAAGACATCTTTAAGCTGACGTTTGGTCAAGGCGAAGGCATCGCGAATACTATCGAAAACCGCTTTGTTATCGAGAACGGTTTGCCGCCATGCCAATTCTTGGATCGGCCATATTACAAAACTTACCACGATTAACAGTAATATAACACACAAAAACGAACCAACCGTCATAATCACGGCGGTCACAATCAAGGCAGTCTCTTCCGTTAAAATCAACAGCAGCGGCGAGAAAGCGAGTAACATCAAAATTATAGAAACGATAGCTACGGGAATGCCGATCACCAACCCGACCAGAAAAACCCGCCAGGCCGATCGTGACCAGCCCAGTCGCCAGCCGTCTCTTATCGTCACCGCTTCCGTTTCGGTAATTTGACGCACCATGCCAATTAAGGCCGTACGCGTCACCGCTCGAACGACGATACCAACGATAAACAGCACAATCATAAAACAACATATGCCGACCACGATCGCAATAATGACATTGGGATCAATAGCGCCCATATTCGGCATATCACCGGGCTGGCCAAAATCACCACCACCCGTGTTAAAGTTGCCACCGCCGTTGCCCCCGCTTCCCCCGCTGCACAGAGCCAAAAAGAAGCCAAAAATCCACAGCGGACGGTAACGCCATGTGATGCTCAGTGCGCGTTTCAAAATATCGATATGGTTCAAACTTTGCTCCTCTGTTGCTTGCGGTAGCTCTGCACACAATCGTGGTAAAGAAAAATCAGACAGGATTTACAAGATTATCATGATTTTATTTATCATAATTCAGTAAATCGTGTTAATTCTGTCGATTATTCCGTGCAATCTTATGCTTCCACCATTTAATACTGTGCTACCTTGCTTGCTTTAACAGTAAACTTTCACCCTTAGCATTTAGCTTTTTTCAATTACGACCGGGTTTCTTGTTACAGGCTGATAATAAGCTGATAGCCAAACCCTGTTGTATGATTTTACAATAAACGATCGTACAGCATTGAGTCAAGAAAGCAAACGCTTCAGCGTTAAATACAATCACGTCCGACTCGGTTGACAAGTGATTATGACCTCCTTATAATCCTCAAGGTTTAAATACGTTCATCCCGCTCTTTAGTTTCTGTATTAGCTCAACATTTAACAAAGGAAGTGTCCCTTGACTGAACAGAGAAGTTTTGTTGAAAAATTGTCTGCAAGCATCGAACGCAACAACTCGCTGCTGTGTGTTGGTTTAGATCCCGATCCCCGAAAATATCCGGCTTATTTTTCTGAGTCGATAGACACCGAGGCACTCTTCAACTGGGGCCGCAATATCATCGAGCAAACCAGCGATCTGGTCTGCTGTTATAAACCCAATAGCGCCTTTTACGAACAGTACGGTCCGGCCGGTTTCGAGGCGCTGCGCCAAACCATCGCCGCCGTGCCGGAAGATATTCCGGTGCTGCTCGATGCCAAACGGGGCGATATCGGCAGTACGGCGACCGCATATGCTCGGGCAGCATTTGAAGTTTTAGGGGCAGATGCTATTACCGTTAGTCCGTACCTGGGTCGGGACAGCATTGCACCATTTTTGGAATATCCGGGCAAAATGGTATTTGTGCTGGGCTACACCTCTAATCCATCGGCCAAAACCATACAAGAATTTGGCGATGGTGAAAAGTATCTATTTGAGCACGTTATAAAACAGGGACGAAATTGGGGATCGACAGAGCAGATCGGTTTTGTCGTAGGAGCCACCTACCCGCACGCGCTGGCTCAGGCACGACGGGTGATGGCCGGTGGAGGGAACTGGATTCTCGCACCGGGCATTGGAGCGCAGGGCGGTGATTTAGTTACAGCATTGGCGGCCGGGCTGAATAAAGACAACAGTGGCATCATTGTTCCGGTCTCGAGAGCGGTGCTCTACGTCGAAAATCCGCGAGAAGCCGCCTCAACGCTGCGCGATGAAATCAACGAAGTACGCCAGTTGGTTTCCGGATCTGATGAAGAGGCTGAGTCGATCCACTTGGACGTCATTCTGCAACTGCACAAAATCGGCTGTATTCAATTTGGAGACTTTACGTTGGCCTCGGGCAAACAGTCGCCGATTTACATCGATCTGCGTCGGATGGCCGCTTATCCTTCAGTACTCAAAATGGTTGGGCAAGTCTATGCCGAACTGCTCGAACCACTCCAGTACGATCACATTGCCGCCGTGCCCTACGCAGCGCTTACCATTGGTGCCGCCGTAGCGCTGGAAACGGGCCGCTCGTTAATTTATCCGCGCAAAGAAGCCAAAGCCTACGGCACCGGTAAAACAGTGGAAGGCGTTTATGCAGCCGGAGATAAGGCCGTTGTGATAGAAGATTTGATTACGAGCGGGGGAAGCATAGTAAAGGTTATGGATCAACTGGCTGGTGTGGAGATATCGGTATCCGATGCCATCGTCTTAATTGATCGGGAACAAGGTGGTCCAGCCAACCTGGCCGAGCAAGGTTGTCAACTGCACGCTGTGCTGCAACTATCTGATGTATTACGTGCATTACATGCGGCCGATAAAATCTCAAGCGATCAACTATTTGCGGTAAAACAGTATCTCGCCGATTAAAAAAAGGCTATCCATACACTGTTATGGATAGCCTGTTATCATCAAAGGGTGCTACACTAACCGGGTTAAATCTTCGGCTGCTCGCTTCATATCCAGGAAAATCAAGCCCAATTTTGCATCGCCACGGGCCAAGGCCGTGAGAACCGCTTCTTCCCCAATGGACATCAGAATAACGTAGCCATTATCACCACGAATATAAACCTGATCGAGAATACCACGGCCCAATTCGCTGGCAATTCGCTCACCCAGAGAAAGCATCGCGGCCGACATAGCCGAAACACGGTCTTCTTCCACGTCTGCGGGAAGGGATGAGGCCATAATTAACCCGTCCACACTTACCACAGCCGATGCTTCAATATCGGCCGTACCCGCCTGTAGGTCTCTGAGACGGGCTATCATTTGTTCAGTTCGAGATGCCATGATTGCGTAATTCTCCTTTCAAAATCAACGGGCGTGCGCAGCCCGGCAAGTTACGGTTATAGTGGAATGATATGTGTGCAAGTTTGTTATAAAACGCATTCAAATGGAACAAGTAAGGCCAAAATAGGCTGGCCGTGATAATCATACAACTTGACTTAACATTATTAGCTAAATCATAATAGCATAAGTAAAAAACTATGTCAATGAAACGTAATTGAGCCGTTCTTTGCAATAGGCGTCCAGCCAAACGCCTAAAATGGGGAGAAAAAGAAAGAGAGGATTAATATTTATGACAACATCCCTAATTTAGAGAGTATAGTTTTTTTAGTGGGAGGGCATCCCTATTTTCAAAGATTATGACAATTTATAAGGAAGCGTGATAGAAGCTGCGCTACAGCAACGGGAATAAAACGGTTATTGGATTTACGAATTTCATGTCATTTCGTAGCCAAAGGCGGAGAAATCCCTACAGCGTTCGTTTACAAATGACGTTCTGGGGGATTTCTCACTCCTTCGTCGTTCGAAATGACATAAATGTCTCTCAACTGCGTAAGTCCAGTGGTTAGTGGGGTGGTTGGATAGTTGGATGGTCACCCCCACTTCCAAACCCGTTATCCCGACTCGGCTCGAGTCTGGCTTGCCTCCCAATCGAAAAAGGCTTCGATGACCTGGCGCGATAGCGGAGCCGCCGCTTTCGATCCCTCACCGGCGTGTTCCAAAATCACAGCCACAACAACGCGCGGTTTATCGGCCGGAGCGTAACCGGCAAACCAAGAATGCGGTTCTTCTTGCCCTGACTCGGCCGTACCGGTTTTGCCGGCAACCGTGTAGCTGATTCCGGCAAACGCCTCACGAGCCGTGCCTCTGGCTCCGCTGGTAATATCTTCTAAACTGCCCCGGATGAGATCCAAGATTTCGGGTTTGATGGGCAATTCTCCGCCCAGTTCAGGGTCGATAGTCTCTTCGCCGCCATCCACATGCGTGATACGCTCCACCACATAGGGCCGCACGCGCTGTCCACCGTTAGCCACCGCCGCCAGCATTCGAGCCACTTGAATGGGCGTAACCAGGGTAAAGCCTTGACCAATTGCGGTATTGACGGCGTCGCCATCGAACAACGGCTGGTTAAGCGCGGCGTTTTTCCAAGCATCATCCGGCACGACACCCACCGCTTCTCCCACACCCAAAATGTCGGTCGGTACGCCCAGGCCAAAAGCACGGGCCAGTTCCGGCAACAGTTGGGGATCGCTGCGATGCAGAGCCAGCCCCACTTCATAGAAAACCACATTGCAGCTTTGCGTCAGGCCATCGATGAGATTAATTTTGCCGTGGCCGCTTTCAAGCCAGCACGTTTTTTCAAACGCTTCGCCCAAACCACCCCACTTGCCGGTACAGGTAAACGTCGTCTCCGGAGCGAGGCCCAACTTATCGAGAGCAGCCGCCAAACTGGCGATCTTAAAGATCGAGCCGGGCGGATAAAGTCCCTGCGTAGCCCGGTTGACCAGGGGACGATCCTCGTTGGCATTTAACGTGGCCCACTCGGCTGCACTACCGTCGGAAGCAAATACGGCCGGTTTAAAGCGGGGATAGGTAGCCATTGCGTACACAGCGCCGCTATCCGGCTTCATCACCACAATCGACCCCTTGC
>JAGRBZ010000474.1 GCA_020433805.1 Anaerolineae bacterium | reverse complement strand
CTGCATAGTTGTTGGGTAACTTTATAGGTGAAGTAAGAACTCAATAAGAGCAACCATGATAAGGAGTAACTTATGCAAAATAATAGAAACCTTGGTAATATCCCCCACCCCGAGGCCGACGATCTGGACAACGATGACCGCCAAATTGGCCAGATTTTAAGCCGTCGAGAAGTAATAAGGCTGTTAGGTATCTCCGGTGCCGCTTTGCTGGCCGGCTGTTCGATAGCGCAGTCACCCTCGCCCACCGCTACTGAAGCCGCGCAGGTACCGACCTCTACCGCTGAGGCCGCTACAGCCACCACTGTTCCCGCTACCGCAGCCGCTACGGAAGTCGCAGCAACCGCAGTGCCGGCCTGTGTTGTTCGACCTGAAGTGACAGAAGGGCCGTATTACGTTAATGAAGACCTTAACCGGTCTGACATTCGTTCGGATACGGCGACCGGCGAAATTCAAGATGGCGCGCTACTGGCCCTAACTTTCAATGTTACTCAAGTTAGCGAAAATAGCTGTACGCCACTGGAAGGCGCTAAAGTCGAAATTTGGCACTGTGACTCAGACGGAATTTATTCTGGTGTGAACGATCCCGGCTTTAACACCGAAGATCAAGATTTTCTGCGCGGTTATCAAGTAACCGATGCCAATGGCCAGGCGACATTTACCACCATCTATCCCGGATGGTACTCAAGCCGCGCCGTTCATATTCATTTCAAAGTTCACGACACCGATGCCGAGGACAGCAAAGTCTTTACCTCGCAGCTCTTCTTCGATGACTCCCTAAGCGATCAGGTCTTTAGCCAGTCTCCCTACGCCGATAAGGGCCAGCGTGATACACTCAACAGCACCGACAATATCTACCAAGACCTGCTGCTGCTCAACACCACCCAAACCGCTGAAGGCTATGCGGCCACATTCGATATTGGTCTCGATTTATCAACCATGGGAACCGGTAGTTCGGAAGGTGGCCCGGGCGGAGGTCCCGGCGGACGCCCGCCCGGCGGTAATCCGCCCCCACAAAACGGCGGATGATCGCTCGATAGAAGTTAGCAGAACTTTACAGCCCCGACGTAAGTGTGTCGGGGCTGTTGTTATTATTCTTCGCTAAAAACGTTTTCTCGATAAAATCAGCGAGCGGTTCGACATCATCCAACCCGAAACAAGGCAGAGCGAAGTCGAACGGTATATCGGTGACCAGCGCGATTAAATCCTCGACAGCGCAAACCGGCGCTTGGCTGCGAGCCGCCCGTACTACTTCAATTTTAGGCGTCGTGTCTGACTTAAACCCTTCGGTTAAAATTAAATCAACATCTTTGATCCGGCGAGCCAGCGCGATAACCTGCGGTACCTCAGCCGGGCTGCGCTCGATAAGGGCCATTTTTCCCGGCGCGGAGATAAGCACCGCCTCGGCTCCGGCTTCATAATGCCGCCAGGTATCTTTGCCCGGATAATCAATCTCGAAATCAGGCTGAGCATGATGTTTGATTGTGCCGACGCGATAGCCGCGTCGGCGCAGAGCCGGGATGAGCTTTTCCAGTAGGCTGGTTTTACCGCTGTTTGATTTGCCGACGATCGAAACAATAGGAGTCATAAGTTCGCTATTATAGTGCATCGGCTTCAGACCAAAAAATATACGGTAACTCATCACAAACGAACATTTTATGAGGAGATTTGGAGATGGGGAGATACGGAGATGGGGTACGGATGGTGGTTATCAGGCGCTCATGCTATAATCTCCGGCTTATGACACCACAAACCCGCTACAGCTTTTATGTTCTCTTGGCCGGACTAACGGCCTCTTTATCTTTGATTTTAAGCGAAATCGCTATCCGGCCTTATGCCGTGCCACCGCTGCTGGTCATAATCCTCGGTAATTTTATCGGTGGGGCACTCTTGGTGGCCTCGGCGGCGAACCATTATGATGATATCGCCCTGCTTAAACAGCCGCGCAATCTGGTGGGTGTTCTCTGCGCGGCGCTCTTCATTTATACACTGGGCTTTTTGGCCAGCTTCAACGCCGTGGGGCTGGTTGGCTCCGGGAAAGTGGCCCTGCTTGGTCAACTTGAAACTGTTTTTGTTGTGACCCTGGCTATCCTCTTTCTAGGCGAACGCCTAACGCCTTTACGCTGGCTGGCCGGTGCCATTGCGCTATTGGGCGTTTTGTTGATCAACTTCGATGTTCAAGCTTTGCGTTTTACCCTTAGCCGGGGAGAACTGCTGGCCACCGCAGCCCCGCTGGCTGTAGCCTCCGGCATCATCATTGTTAAACCTGTGCTCGACTTGGCCGACGCCCGTTTAATAACCGGTCTGGCGCTACTGTTGGGCGGTATCTTTTTAACCCCGCTGCTGCCGCTGACCGGAACCCCGTTGACGTTGAGCGGAGCGGCGCTAATCGTTATCATTGCCGGCGGGATAATGCGAGGACTGGCCTGGATGTTTTATAATGTCAGCTTACGCCATATTGGGGCGGCCCGCTGTGCAATTATCTTTCTCTCGTACGCCTTTTTTGCGGTGACCTTGCAGATTATTATCGTTCAATTGGCTCCGGGGTTAGGATTGCAATTACCGAACAACATCCTCGCGGCTATTGGCGGTGGTTTGCTGGTAGCGCTTGGTATCGCCGTTTTACAGCTTGAGTCGAAGCTGTTGGTTTGGTTGGGCCGCTAGGTTTTTGGCTTGAAAACGTCTCTAGCGCTGCTACTGAGGCGTCGAGGCCCTGATAACCAAAGTTGAGAGGCTCAGCACAAAGGCGAGCGCCGATGTCCCCACCCGAATAGCGTTAGCCTGGTTCCACTGCTCCCGGATCGACATCCAATCGGCCGGTACCTGTTGCGGATTCCACGACTCGGTATAATAGTTGAGCGGCAAATTTACCTGAGCCGTAAACACGATAATCCCAAAGATGTAGACCACACAAGCTACGGCCAGCAGCCAAAAAGAAACGCTCTTCCATTGTCGCCAGTTGCCCAGCAGCGCCAGTACAGAAAAGAACCCTCCTCCGAAGAAGAAAATGAAAAACATAAAATGGCGTACATTTTGATTGAACAGAGATTGAACCGTGGCATATGTTTCGCTATCAACTTGCAACATCGCTAAATTGACGTTGAAGGTGTAGGTCCAGAAGAAACCGGCCATAATTCCAAAGACAATGGTCGCGACGGCGACGAGTCCATTTTCGATAATCGTAAATCGCATAAGGTTACGCTCCCTTTTGATAGTGATTGTTCTCTAGAGGTGAATTGCCTCTAGCATAGCGCCTTCGAACAGAGATTTCATTATCATAGGTTAAACATTTTTGGATTTATCGTGGGGAAACTCTTTGGGACTTATGCACTTCATGTCATTTCGTAGCCGGAGGCGGAGAAATCCCTACAATATTCGGTTGTAAATAACATTCCGGGAGATTTCTCACTCCTTCGTCGTTCGAAATGACATATTGTATAGTGGAACTGTTTGAAAAAGTGTTGGAAAACTTAAATTTTTGACCGATTGTTGGCCGAAAATTGAAGTACGTGCCCGAAAAATGCCAGAACTGTTGTAGTACTATTGGGGAGCGTTATAAAAAAGCGAAGGTTGTGTAAAAAAAAGCGCGGCCGCTCTTAAGAAAAGCACGGAATATGCATGAAAAATAGCGGGAACGTTGTATTTGCGTTGGGAGCAGCCAATTAAAGCACAGGCTGTCTTAAGAAAAGCACAGAAACACCTAATAAAAGCACGGGTGATGTCCAAAAAAGGGCGGGAGACCTATTAAAAGGCACGGGCGATGTCCAAAAAAGCGTGGGAGACCTATTGAAAAGCGCGGGCGCAGAGCAAAAAAGCGCGGGAACAGTATGTTATGGCGTTTCTTTTAGCAATAGATGATTGCGCAAGAGAAAATGCAATACGGATGTAAATGCCACGAACCAAAAAACCCGCGAGCCGGTTACGGCTCGCGGGTTTTTTGATCTTACAACTATTGAAAAACATTTCGATGGGCGAGGAGGGACTCGAACCCTCACGCCTCGCGGCACTAGATCCTAAGTCTAGCTCGTCTGCCAATTCCGACACTCGCCCGACTTCAAAAAGCATAGGTTCAAGACACTATTTTAGCATTGCCTGGACCTAAAGTCAAAGTGTTTGCGAAGGTTAACCTGGTCACCTGGCTAGGTGAAAAATCACTCATCTGGGGGACGCCAGCGGGGACATTTTATAGTATAGTAGGCCCGTTGACCATGCTGTCAATATCTAATAATCCCAAATTGTCACAATAAAACAAACAATATTTTGATTTATTCAGCGCGTTTGACAACTTTTCGGAGACAGGGTATTATTCGAGCGCTTATGAGATTTATATTATGAAAAGAGTTTTTGTGCCGGACAGAAATTCTTTAAGTTGCGTAAGCACACGGATAGAAAAAAGATAACTCCTACACAAGACGTTAAATATTTCACATTTTTTAGCGCACGAAAATACCTGCTTATTGCCAACGGGGGCCTATTTCGAACAATAATTCAACACCGACTTGTTGAGAGCGATACCAACTTCGCATCACATCATCCATGTCTTAAGGATTTTCGATAATTCAACTTGCGCTTAAACTTAAGACACATCTGCCACTTCATAAATACTACGACCGACACCGATTGTTTGGTATTTCCCTCATCATAACTGTTGTTCGATTCACCCCTTTTACCATAGAGAGAAATTTATCATTTCCACACATATCAAAATAGCTTAGCACCGTTGTTTGTTGCACGTTTGTTGTAGATAAGGGAACTTCGTATTGGAACGTTTTTTGTTTGAAGGTGACACTACTTTAGCTGGCAGTAGCTTTCCAAAATCATAAACGTGCTCTTATAGTCTCGTGATGCGACATTAAATGCTGTTTATCAGTAACATGGGTAATCAATACAAAGCCATATGCCGGCAGGAGTGTTCCATAACAAAGGTTGGTCTTTTCTTAGCCTCCAACCACCTCTCCCGGTTTAGGTTGCGTAATAAAAGCGTGTGTTAAAAATTATATTCAAGGAGGAGTACATCTTTTATGATCCCAAAGATCTTTTCGTGGCTGGCGGGCTTTGCCCTGGTCATGATATTTTTGGTTGCCATCAGTCCCGATTTGTTTAGAGGCTATGTTTTTAGCGAAGATGACCGCAGCAATGGGCAGCGGGTCTATGACACGTATTGCACCGGTTGTCACGGCCCTGGTGGGTTAGGCAACGGCCCGGCCTCTGACTTCCTCAATCCTTTACCCCGCAATTTTGTTGATGGTGATTACAAGTTTTTTCATTTTGGAGAGGCACCCCCTTTGCCTTCGGATGAAAGTTTAGAGTTGACGGTTCGCAATGGGTTACCCGGTTCATCGATGCCCGCTTTCCCGCTGATTACCGAGCAGGAATTGGTGGACGTGATTGCTTACATCAAAAACTTCCGGGCCGGTGGTTGGGTTGAGCCAAAACCGATTCAGGCCGGTGAGCAACCCATTCAAGTACAGGGTGAATCGGGTGAAGATCTGTTTGTTAGTGCCGGCTGTACCGGCTGCCATCAGTTTGATGCTGCCGGCGCGACCGGTGGCGTTGGCCCTGGCCTTAATGATGTGGGCAGCCGCCTAAGCGAAGAAGAGATTCACCAATCCATTGTTGACCCCAATGCTGTTGTTGCTGAAAATTGCCCGGCCGGTCCTTGCCCGCCCGGTGTTATGCCGCAAAACTACAGCGAGCGCTTGTCGGAAGAACAGATTAACACTTTAGCAGCCTATTTAGCAGAGCAACAATAATTTCTTAGAGGGAGCGAAGATATTTTATGACAGCTGCGGTTCAATCATCTGAAAGACCATTTATTAATATCGGTTTGGTAAGAAGCCACATCATCGTTGGATTTGTCTTCTTAGTTGTAGCCATGTTAGGCGGTATTCTTTACAGCTTACAGCTCAACAACTTGTATCCTTTCGTCGGCATCGAACTGCTGTCGCCTGGCCGAATTCGCATGGTACATACGAACGGTGTGGCCTATGGCTTTATTGTAAACGTATTTTTGGGGGCACTGTATTGGGTTGTGCCTCGATTGACCAAACGACGTGTGTTGAATGACATGTTGGGGTGGCTTATTTTTTGGGTTTACCTGTTTATTGTGCTGTGGGCGGTTGTCGGCATTTTAACCGGTCACGCGCAAGCCGTTGAGTG
>JAGRBZ010000473.1 GCA_020433805.1 Anaerolineae bacterium | reverse complement strand
CAATTGGGCAACATGCTTACAATTGTGGCAAAAACCTGGGTTCTTTACTCTCTCCACGGTTTAATGTTGCGCTACCACGGCTCACGCAAGCGCATATTTTCAGTTCTGAGGTTAAACCCCTGCTTTCTCAGACCGAAGTCTCGTTGTAGTACTAGTCAAAACATTAAATCGCAAGGAGATTATACAGTGGTAGCATCAACAGCAGTACAACGGGAAATGCCCTGGTGGGTGGCCTTAATCAACGGTATCGCCAGCCTCATCTTGGGCCTCTTGTTAATCAGTTCTCCGGGAATGTCCACCCTTATTCTGATCCAGTTCATGGGCTTCTACTGGCTCATTGACGGCATCATTTCTATCGTCAGGATATTTACCCAGACGTCCGACCTGCATTGGGGCTGGTTACTGGCTAGAGGTATTTTAGGTATCCTGGCTGGTCTGGCCGTCATCAATAACCCGTTGTGGAGTACGATTCTCATTCCCACCGTCTTGGTTATTATTCTAGGTGTTCAGGGTATCATAGGGGGCATTATCGGTATGATAGAAGGCTTCAAAGGTGGCGTGAAGTGGGGGGCGGTCGTCGTTGGAGCTATTGGTATTATATTTGGCCTCATTTTGCTCACCTCACCCTTTATGGCCGCCCTGGCTTTACCGATAGTAGCCGGTGTGTTTGCTATTTTCGGCGGCATTATGGCCATAATCTTTTCATTCCAGATGCGAAGCGCTTGATGTCTTGTCAGGTAACATACGATCAGGCTGCCGGTATGGCGAAAGGAGGACTCAATGTCCCATAATTTGCAAACCCAAGAACATATCGAGTTGATCTGGCCGGACAATGCCCCACCGGCTTTTCACCTGCTGGCCAAACCGACCGGGGCCATCTGCAACCTGGATTGCGCCTACTGTTTCTTCCTGGACAAGGAACAGCTCTATCCCGGCAGCAAATTTCGTATGCATGATCAGATGCTGGAGCAGTACATCCGGCAACTGATCGAATCCCATCAGGTAGATCAGGTGACGGTGGCCTGGCAGGGGGGCGAGCCGACTCTGATGGGCCTTGATTTCTACCGCAAAGCGATGGCCTTAGAGGAAAAATATCGCCGGCCGGGGATGACCTTTCTAAACACGATGCAGACCAACGGCACGCTGCTGAATGACGAATGGTGCGAATTCTTTAAGGAACACAACTTTCTCATCGGCCTCAGCATCGATGGCCCGCGCGAGCTGCACGACATCTACCGGGTTGATAAGGGCGGGAAGCCTACCTTTGACAAGGTTATGCGCGGCCTGCGTCTGCTGCAAAAGCATGGTGTTGCATACAACCTGCTGACCACCGTCAACCGGGTCAACGCCGATTATCCGCTGGAGGTTTACCGATTTTTGCGGGACGAAGCCGGCACCGATTGGATGCAGTTCATCCCGGTGGTCGAGCGCATTAATGAGGATGGCCTGACCCTCTACCAGGAAGGGAACACCGTCTCTGACCGCTCGGTTTTACCGGAGCAGTTCGGTCGCTTCCTGACCACGATATTCGATGAGTGGGTTCGGAATGATGTTGGCCGGATTTATGTGCAAACCTTCGAAGCAACGGCCCGGAACTGGTTGGGCCTGGAGTCATCCGGAATGTGTGTCTTCAACGCGACCTGCGGCCAGGGGTTAGCGATAGAACATAACGGCGACCTGTACGCCTGCGATCATTTTGTCGAGCCGAACTACCACCTGGGTAACATTCAGGACGCGCATATGATCGAACTGGTGGCCTCGGAGCAGCAGTTGAAGTTTGGCCGGGACAAGCGGGATGCCCTGCCGCAATACTGCCTGGATTGCGATGTGCGCTTTGCCTGCCACGGCGAATGTCCCAAAAATCGCTTTCTCACGACCCCCGATGGCGAGCCGGGGCTGAACTATCTATGCGCGGGTTTCAAACAGTTCTTCCATCACGTGGAGCTTCCTATGAAGCTTATTGCCGGCCTGCTCCGCCGAAACCGCCCGGCCGCCGAGGTGATGGGAATTCTGGCGGCAGAAGAGGCCAAATTGAACGCGGCCTTGGCCCAAGTAAGGCGCAACGATCCCTGCCCCTGTGGCAGCGGGCGCAAGGTCAAGCAGTGCCACGGGCGGCAACCAGCGAAGCGTCAGCAGCCGCTACCGGTACGCCCGCTGCCCAAACCACAGCAACGGTCGAACGTTGTTTTACAAATACCTGAATAGAGCCTAAAACGCGAAGCGAGCGCTAAACAGACTGTAAGCTGGCTTTTTTTCTATGGATAAAACCGGATAAAGCCCCATTTCACATGCATACTCCAACAGCCCCTCACTTTGCCCGCTTTGTAACGCAAACTTTGGTTAGACGCCTCCGTCGGCAGATCCAGGGCGGCGAGGGCTTAACAATCGGGTCATCCGATATAGAAACCAATTTTTAACTTATCATCGAGTTGAAAGGAAATTCAAGAATGGCAGATAAAAAACCTAACATTTTGGTCATCTGGGGAGATGACATCGGGATCACCAATCTGAGTTGCTACTCAGACGGCCTGATGGGCTACCGCACCCCCAACATCGACCGCCTTGCCAACGAGGGGATGCGTTTCACCGACTCTTACGGCCAGCAAAGCTGTACAGCCGGCCGGGCGGCCTTTATCACTGGCCAAAGCCCGTACCGTACCGGCTTGACCAAAGTCGGTATGCCGGGAGTCGACATCGGCCTCCAAGCCGAGGATGTGACCATTGCTGAACTGCTCAAGCCGCTGGGTTACGCCACCGGCCAGTTCGGCAAGAATCATTTCGGCGATTTGAATAAGTACTTACCGACAGCGCATGGCTTCGATGAGTTCTTCGGCAACCTCTATCATCTCAATGCCGAAGAAGAGCCGGAAAACAGGGATTACCCGGACGAAAAGGATTTTCCCAATTTTCACGCTCGATTCAAGCCGCGCGGTGTCATGCATTCCTGGGCGACAGACGACGATGACTCAACGGAGCAGCCGCGTTGGGGCCGCGTCGGCAAACAGAAGATTGAAGACACCGGTCCGCTGACCAAAAAACGGATGGAAACAATCGATGGTGGTGAAATTGTGCCGGCCGCCAAGAAATTTATCCGTGAGGCCCACGACAATGACCAGCCGTTTTTTGTCTGGCTCAACACGACACATATGCATTTCCGCACCCATCCACCGAAAGAGGTTTTGGGGCAGGCGGGCCGCTGGCAGTCGTTCTATCACGATGTGATGGTTGAGCACGATAAGCATGTGGGGGAGATGCTGGACTACCTCGATGAACTCGGCCTCACCGAAGATACCATCGTCATTTACAGCACTGATAACGGCCCGCACATGAACTCCTGGCCGGACGCCGGGATGACCCCTTTCCGCAATGAGAAAAACTCTAACTGGGAAGGCGCTTTTCGGGTCCCGCAGCTAATCCGTTGGCCCAGTAAAATCCCGGCCGGCGTCGTTTCCAACGAAATTATTGCCCATCAGGATTGGCTGCCCACTTTCCTGGCCGCAGCCGGCGATCCGGACATCAAGGAGAAGTTAAAACAAGGCTACCAGGTCGGTGACAAAGAGTTTAAGGTGCATATCGATGGCTATGACTTCTTACCTTATCTTACCGGTGAAGAAGAAAAGGGGCCACGGCCGGGCTTTGTCTACTTCTCGGACGACGGCGAACTGGTTGCTATCCGCTATGACAACTGGAAACTTGTCTTTGCTGAGCAGCGTGTACAAGGAACGCTGCAAATATGGGCAGAGCCTTTTGTTCCTTTGCGCGTCCCAAAATTCTTCAACCTGCGTACCGATCCATTTGAACGGGCCGATATTACCTCCAATACCTATTACGATTGGATGATTGATCATGTTTACTTGCTTTATGCGGGCCAGTCCATGATTGCCCAATTCCTGGCGACCTTCCAGGAGTTCCCGCCACGGATGAAACCGGCCAGCTTCTCTATCGACGAGATTATGAGCAAGATGGAACGGGCCATGCACGGCTCCGGTTAAGAAAGCATCTTATCTCGGGTCTGGTTCCCGGCCGGGGACCAGACCCGATTATGGGAGAAGCCGGGAAACCCCTTCGTTTCAACAAGGGGAGGGAAGCGTTTCGGCTTTTATCTATTAAAGCATCGACCGGCTTCTTCTTGGAGAAACCCCGGTCAGAGTGTAGGGAAACCTCGGAAATTTATACGGGGTTTCTCCCCGCAACAGGTCTGGTTATGAAGTCGCAAACAGTGACACATTCGAAAATGGCCGATCAGGTGCGTGCGTTTTACGACAAGCATCCCTATCCGCCCCCTGTCAACAGCTTGGGCGACTACCGCCGTCGCTGGGAAAACGAAGGGAGACGCCGCGCCGATTTTCACCTGTTCTTTCCCGATAGGGCGTACCAGGCCGATCAGGCGATCCTCGTGGCCGGCTGCGGCACGTCTCAGGCGGCGAAGTATGCCCTACGTCAGCCTGAAGCTCAGGTGGTGGGCATCGATGTCAGCCAGACCAGCATTCAACAAACGGCAGCGCTCCGGCGCAAATACAAGCTCGACAATCTGGAACTGCGCCAACTGCCCCTCGAGCGGGCGACCGAACTGGAGCGTAGTTTTGATAAAATTATCTGCACCGGCGTCTTGCACCATCTGCCCAACCCGGATGCCGGACTGTCCGCCTTGCATCAAGTTCTCAAGCCGGACGGCGCAATGCACCTCATGGTCTATGCTACGTATGGCCGCAGCGGCATTTATATGCTGCAAGAATACGCCCGCCGACTGGAACTGGGCCATACCGACCAGGACATCAACAATTTCGCGGCGGCGCTGATGGCCCTGCCGCTCGACCATCCTCTAGCCCGCCTGCTGGGCGAGTCGCCCGACTTTCAGCGAAAAGATGCCCTGGCCGATGCTCTGCTTAACCCGATGGATCGGGCCTATACCGTGCCGCAGCTTTTGGATTTCCTTGAGCGCTGCGGCCTGACCTTTGGACGCTGGGTCCGGCAGGCTCCCTACCTGCCCCAATGCGGCGCGCTGGCGACCACTCCCCACAGCGCCCGCTTAAATCAACTGCCCCGGCGCGAGCAGTACGCCGCAGTTGAACTGTTCCGGGGCACGATGCTGAGGCACAGCCTGGTCGCCTATCACGCTGATGGGTCGGCCCACAGCGAGTCGATCCAATTCGATGATGACGATTGGCCGAACTACAAACCCATTCGCTTACCCGAAACCATCCGTGTAACGCAGAAGCTGCCGCCTGGGGCTGCGGCCGTACTCATCAACCGTTCCCACACCTATCCCGATCTCTATCTCCCGGTCGATGCGTTACAGAAAAAACTTTACGACGCGATTGACGGTCATCGGACCGTTGGTGAAATCATTGGCGGTTTGGCAGAAGTCGAACGTGGTCAACAGACCGATCTGCGCCGCTTTTTCCAGACGCTCTGGCAGTACGATCAGGTCGTTTTTGGAAGCGGGCGAGTTGGGGAAGCGTCAGTCAAGTAAGAAAATAAGGCAGACCGCTCATGCAGCGTGAATGCCGGGATAACAAATTTTACTCATGTATTGCAGTTGAAAGGAGAAACATCATGTTAGGTCGAGAACGAAGACAAGAACGACGTCAGCAACGCCGGGAAGATCGCCGGGAGTTTGGGAGACGGGGCACCGCTACCCGCTACAAGATGCGTCAGAAACTGGTATCGTTCGGCGATGATTTCTGGATCGAGAACGAGGAGGGCGATAGGGTCTTTAAAGTCGACGGTAAGATGCTGAGAGTTCGCGACACCCTGTTTTTTGAAGACACCAGCGGCAATGCGTTGTGCAAGATTCAGGAGCGAATGTTACGAATTAAGGACA
Source organism: Anaerolineae bacterium (assembly GCA_020433805.1). Classification (GTDB taxonomy): domain Bacteria; phylum Chloroflexota; class Anaerolineae; order 4572-78; family J111; genus JAGRBY01. The sequence continues at coordinate 369 of JAGRBZ010000473.1, read as the reverse complement.
GCATGGAGATCGAAGGTCCCAATGGTGAACGGCTGGCCATGGTCAAAAAGGCACTCATCACGCCCCTGCGCGATCGATGGGTGGTAAAAATCGGCGATGGCCCGGACCTGAAGGTGCAGGGCAACATCTTGGACCATGAGTACGACATTGTCGAAGACGGTGACAAGATAGCCGAGGTGTCGAAAAAATGGTTCCGTCTACGCGACACGTATGGCGTACAGATCGGAGAAGGTCAGAACGACATCCTCCTGCTGGCGGTTACTGTCGCCATCGACATGATGGCTCACGATTGAAACTCGTATACTGAGGCATAAATAGCTCCCGAGTTCGTAGTAATGGCGTATGAGCTTTAAATAATTAATCGGGTAA
>JAGRBZ010000472.1 GCA_020433805.1 Anaerolineae bacterium | reverse complement strand
TGAATGATGCCTCTTTCGTGCAGTTTGGCTAACGCTTCGCAAATGCCGGTTGTTAAACGCACGGCGTGATCCACCGAAAGTTGCCCTTTTTTTTCAATGAGCGTACGCAAGCTACCGCCCGATAAGTATTCCATAATCATATAAATACGCTGGTCGGCGATACGTAAACCGTGAATGGTAACAATGTTAGGGTGCTCTAGCAAGGCCGCGATACGCGCTTCTTGAATAAAGCGTTTGATGGTTTTATCTCCACCCGCTTTATCGACACGCAGCAGTTTGATGGCGACTTTGCGATCCAGCATGCGGTCTAATGCTTCATAAACGGTGGCAAAACCACCCGCCCCAAGTTGGCGGATAACCTCAAATTCAAATATTCGTTGGCCGGTTTTAAGCATACTATCCAATTTATCGGCTCCTGAGACGCTCCCAAATTTATCACCCTAACACACATTCTGCTCCCAATCGCTCATAGTTTCAATAGGGTAATAGTAAGGTCGAAGCGAAAGTTTGAGAGGGAAATTATACCCAAAATTATGAATTTACCATGAAAATTTACCGGTAAGGATGGGATAACGTCAAATTTGCTTTTTGTTTTTGACCGGCTGTATCTTAGAGTCTGTTTTTGAGATTGCGAGTCTAACCAACTTTGGTAAAATAGTTCGTTCACTTACTGACTCTGATTGTGGGGATTGACACATTAACCCGGCAAGATCATCTTCTCATCAATTTATTGTTTCCATCGCTTTGGCCGTAATTGTGGGCTTGGCTCTCTGGCTGCGATGGCGTTTTATTCATACCGTGCAGCTTTATCCCGATGAATTCGTTACCCTGCTGGCCATTGATATGATCAAGGCCAAAGGGCTGCCGGTTATGCCTTCCGGCCTTTTTTACGAACATGGTCTCTTGTTTTCGTACCTCGCCAGTTTAGTCGCTTCCATCAACGCCGCGCCTGTAATCATGCGGTATGTGAGTTTGGTTTTGGGCCTGATGACGGTTGGGTTGACGTTTTGGGTGGGACGCCGTTGGTTTTCACCGGCAGCCGGATTGATCGCAGCGGCGGCACTAGCCCTGGCTCCCTCAGCCATTCATTGGAGCGGTCGCGTACGGATGTATGCGCTCTTGCAGCTTTTGGTTTTGCTGACGATAGCGCTCGCTTACGAAGGGGTTGTTAAACATCAGGCGCGATGGCGATGGGCTGCTTTGTTAGCTTACCTTGGCGCAACGTTGGCTCACTTCGTCGCCATTGCTCTGGCCCCACCCTTATTTCTGGCTTCAATAGCGACCCTTTGGGTGCAAAATAAATCCCAGCCTGCAAAGTTGAAAAAAAACTTTTCTTTTATACGGCAATGGCCCTGGCCATCACGCATCTTAGAATTGCTGGCTTTGGTTATTATTGTGATGGTTGCCTTTCTCGTCAAGCGAGCCGGTCAACCCAAAGGAATTGAAGCCCTCGATCCAACAGCTACTGGTGCGGCCACCGGACTGGTCCAGGTCTTCGAACTCTACAGCGATTTTTCATTCAATATTGTTGCCGGCTGGCAAGCGATATCCCCTTTTTATTTCGATATGCCGGCGCTGATTTTTACGCCGATAGCCGTATTGGCCGCTGTTGTATCTTTGACATCGTTGTTCAATCGTGTAGATAAGAAGTTCATTGATACCTTAGCATCGCCCAATGCTCGATTGACCACCCTTTTTCTGACGCTCATACTTGGTCTAACCACCCTCGAAATGGTACTCATCGTCTCCGCCGACCGCCGCGACGACAAGTATCTGTTTATGCTTCTGCCGATTTTATTTCTCCTGGGCGCACACGGCGTGATGATGATAAGCAATGCGGTATTCGCTCTTAGTCGTTCTAAAAAAAGCAGTACCTCAACCCCACACCATCAACCCCCAATCTCCAGTCTCCAATCTCCAATTACTAATTACCAATTACCCATCGCCCTGGCTATCATTCTTCTCATCACCCTCACCACCTGGCCCGCCATCCAATCCCTCCTCGACAACACCGGCGATGATTACGACACGGCCTTTACCTATGTGCGGGATAACTGGCAGCCCGGTGATACCGTTTTGACCGGCACTCCGGCGGCAGCGTTCTTGTATCTGGGCCACAATGATTTCTACAGCGTGCAGCGGGCAGGCGGTTACGATTACCGAATTTTGACGGTTAACGATCAACCCGTTGATCGCTGGCTGGCCTCACCGGCTATCCGCACTGAAACCGATTTGCATCAGACGCTGGCCGATAACCCCGTCTGGCTGGTACTCGAACGGTGGGGGTTGCAGCGAGAATATTATGATCTGCCGTTTCAGCAGCAGCTTCTGGCCCAAACCGAGTATGTCACCGAGTCGCAAGGGCTTTTTGTGCTGCGCTCAAAAAGCGATCCCCAACCTATCGCGCTCGATCCGACTTATCCGGTTCAGGCCACATTGGGCGATCAGGTTCAGTTGCTCGGCTATACCGTTGAGCCGGAAATTCCCAGTCCTGGGCAATCGCTGCGTTTAACGCTTTACTGGCAGGCGATCACGCCGATGCCTCAGGATTACACCGTATTTGTTCACCTGCGCCACCCGGAAGGCGGCAACGTGGCTCAAGCCGATCATCGTCCGTTGGAAAACCTTTACCCAACGTCGATCTGGCCGCCCGGCGAAATTATTCGCGAAACGAGCGAACTTACACTTCCGGCCGATTTGTCTCCCGGTGACTACGATTTGTGGGCCGGTCTTTACCTGCTGGAAACCGGCGAGCGCCTTCCCGTTCAGGACGATACCAGCGGCGAGAATGCGGTTCGGCTCGGGCGTTTGCGTGTGAATTAATGTTGGTGATTTATCTGAAGTAAACTCTGCCACGAATTGCACGAATTAACACGAATAAAATACTAAAATTAGTGAAAATTCGTGTAATTCGTGGCTAAAAACTTGGATTGCATAAGTCCTGATAGCTTTACCCTATAGCACCCAACTCGTCCGCCCTTTGTTCCCAAACGCCCTTAAAGCGGAAAACATCCTCACGGGGCGGTTGGGGAGCGAAGGTTTCCAGCCAATGCACCGGCTCGCTGCCGATGTTGGCAAAAGAGTGGAAACAGCCGACGCTGGTCCACAACACATCGCCGGGTTGGGCCAGATAGCGTTCGCCTTCGATGACGGCTTCGACCTGGCCGCTGAGGATCAGGTACGACTCTTCAAAGGTGTGGTCGTGGGTGCTCAGGCTAACGCCGGGCTGGTACTCGATAAAGAGCAGGCGATGGTGGATCGCGCCGATGTTTTCGTCCATAATCCATTTCAAGAATACGCCTGGAGGTGCGCCGGTTGTGGCCCGTGCCGGATCGCCGGGTGGAGGGATTTGGCCCACATCAAAATGGTTCAGGATGTTGCCATGCGTGTCGGTTAAATCGAGCGGCTTGCCGGAGGTTGCAGCGACGCCATCCTTAAGAAAATAGGTATCTCGCCATTCACTCTCAGCCGGTTTAGGCTGCGGCGCGGCCATTTGAAACCAGCGTACCGGCTCAGACCCGATGTTGGCCCAGGCGTGAACCTGCCCCACTTTGACAGCGCCCAAATCGCCCGGCTTGAGATGATATGATTGGTCGTCGATGATCAGTATGGCTTCGCCTTGCAAGATGTAAAAACTTTCCTCGAAGGCGTGGAAGTGCGGATTCAAATAGCCTTGCGGAGCCAGTTGGCACATATGGGTGCCGGTATGAACCGAGCCGACCGTGTGATCAATTAAGGCGGTTTGGATGTAACTTTGGCTATGGGCTTGATAAGCCGGCTGCATAGTACGTTCGTCAAATTTTCCTACGTAGTGGGCCATTCGTCATGCTCCATCGTTGCGTATTGGTCAAATAAGTTCGTAAATTAAATAACTTTGACATTTGGCTCTGGGTAATTGTTAATTAGTAATTGGTAATTGGCCTATCAGCGACGAATTACCAGTGACTAATTACCTTAGGACTGACGCACTTCATGTCATTTCGTAGCCGAAGGCGGAGAAATCCCTACAACATTCGTTTGCAAACAACGTTCTGGGGGATTTCTCACTCCTTCGTCGTTCGAAATGACATCAATATATATCGCAAGCCCTATACATAACGGAATTGGAAAACTTATTTAATTTCCATTCCTTAACGCTTTAATGGCGAGCGTTAAAAGTAAGCAGCTTCATCTCGGTCATCTCTTCAATGGCATAGCGTAAGCCTTCACGACCCTGACCGGAGGCTTTGACCCCGCCATACGGCATATGGTCTACCCGGAAGGTCGAGACATCGTTAACCATCAAGCCGCCCACGTCGATACCGTCAAAGGCGGCTTGGATGACATCCAAGTTGTTGGTAAATAGCCCGGCTTGTAATCCGAAATCGCTGGTATCAACGGCTTTGATGGCTTGCTGAATGTCGGTGTAACGGTAAAGGCCGACCAACGGCGCAAAGACTTCCTCACACGAAACCCGCATATCTTCCTCGATGGCGGCCAAGACCGTTGGCTGCCAGAGATTGCCGTCGCGTTCGCCACCGGCCAATACTTCCGCGCCGCGCTCAACCGCCTCTTTGACCCAGGTTTCAACACGATCCACAGCGCCCCGATCTATCATCGGGCCGACATCGGTCGCCTCATCCAGGGGATTACCGACCTTCAAAGCTCTGACTTTGGGGACCAGTTCATCGACAAAGTTTTCGTAGATGTCGGCGTGGGCGTAAATACGCTGGACGGAAATGCAGGATTGCCCGGCATACGAGAAGCCGCCCATCGTCACCCGGCCGGCGGCATAGGCCGCATCGGCATCGTTGTGGATGATATTGCCGGCGTTGCCGCCCAACTCAAGGGTTACGCGCTTTTTACCGGCCCGCGCTTTCAAGGCCCAACCCACGGCCGGACTGCCGGTGAAGGTCAGCTTCTTGAGGCGCTCGTCTTCAACCAGCGGAGCGGCATCCTTGGTGGTGCTGGGAACCACGGCGTAACCGCCTTCCGGCCAACCGGCCTCAAGCAGTAATTCGCCTAATTTCAGGGCGCTGACGGGTGTTTGTGAGGCCGGTCGAATAACAATCGGGCAGGCCGCCGCCAGGGCCGGAGCCACTTTGTGCGCCACCAGGTTAAGCGGGAAATTAAAAGGAGAGATGCCGGAGACCGGCCCCAAGGGGACTCGCTGAATATGGGCCACGCGGCCTTCCATACCCGGCATCCAGTCCAGCGGAACGATTTCGCCGTAGATGCGCTTGGCCTCTTCGGCAGCGATCTTGAAGGTAAAGATGGCGCGATCCACTTCGGCACGAGCGGTTTTGATGGGTTTACCGGCCTCCAGTGCGATGGTCCGCGCAAATTCTTCGCGGCGGGCGGCGATACCGGCGCTAATCTTTTCAAGGATTTCAGCGCGCTGCCACGAGGGCATTCTGCGGGTTACGGCAAACGCTTCAACGGCAGCGGCAATCGCCGCTTCAATCTCTGGTGGCCCTGCTCGATGGACAACGGCCACCAGAGCATCGTCATAAGGGCTGCGGACTTCGATGGCATCGCCGGTTTTGAGCCATTGGCCGTTGACCAGCGCGCCGTATTCGCCCAACTCTGTGCCGGCGGCATCGCCGGTACTGGCCACACGGGCGGTGGCGCTTCTTAATCGTTCTGGTGTACTCATTTTTATTTCTCCCTATTTTTTTTAGTCGAGCATGTCATTTCGTAGCCGGAGGCGAAGAAATCCCTCAGACATTGCAAGACATGGAGTATTTGCCGGGAAAAAATAAACATTGTTACTTTAAATTTTCCCAACCGGACATCTATTCAGGCGTATTGTCACAGGGATTTCTCCGCTGCGCTGCGAAATGACATAAGGCATATCACTTTCCACTTCAGGTTTTTAAGACATCGTCAAACAATTGCCGATAGTAATCGAGACAGTTCTGACCGGAGCAGGGCGCAGGCTCAACGGCGGCGGCTCGATAATTTCGCTTGGGGTCCATCTTGACTTTGGGCAAGGCCAGATACGAGATTTGTTCACCGGAGGGGAGGACAAACGTCGGACTGCCCTCGACCTTGAGCGTTTCCCAGCCCATTTGGGCCTCTTGTAACACCTTGCGTTTATGGATGCCGCTGTCAAACGCCTCGGCGAAATCGGCCATGTTCAGGCCGACCGCTTCGGCCAATTCCAATAACACGTGTCGCATCGAGATGCAGCGACTTTCGGCAAAAAACGCCT
>JAGRBZ010000471.1 GCA_020433805.1 Anaerolineae bacterium | reverse complement strand
CGAGGGGGTCTTCCTCAGCGGGAGCTTCTTCGGCCACTTCTTCTTCAGCAGCCGGTTCTTCTTCGGCCACTTCTTCTTCAGCCGGCTCTTCTTCCACAACTTCTTCTTCGGCTGCCGGTTCTTCAGCTGCCGGTTCTTCCGGCTCTTCGGCCGGTGCGGGGGCCGAGTCGCCGCAGGCAACAGTAAAGATAGCTAAGGCTATCATTAAAATTAGAAGCAATATTCTTTTGCTCATTACTAATCTCCTCCTGAGATTGGAATTTTGAAAGGTCGAATAAGAATTCGTAAAACAAGTTTAGTAGTTTTCGATAAAGTTCCACCTCCTTAAAAAGTAAAATAAAGTGTAGACATTTAATTTGCTTCCTGATAAAGAGATTGTAGTTGGTAAGCAGGTGTTCAATAGCGTCGCACTACCTGACACCTGTTTTCCTACAACTGGGTGTAGACTGTCTGAGTTTATTTGAAGTTTTTACCTTTTGAAATGACAAAATGAATAATAGTGAAGCGAGGGTTATTTTAGTAAGAGTCTTAAATTTGGCAAGAATTGATGGGATAAGCTCTAAAATGTTGCTAAAAATCTGTTTCACCGAACTCGGCTTAGGTCTTGGTTGTACCATTGTTGCGAGATTTCGGCTAAGATACCCTGCTCGCGTAGCCGCAGTAAAATTTGGTTGATTTCCTGAATAAGCCGATCCACTTGGAGATCATCGCGCGGGACAGCGGCAATTGCTACCGGCTGTAATCCGACTCGTTCAGCCTGAGGGGCAAGCTTGATCGGCAGATCGCGACCAATAGCTTGCTCAAACATAGGCGTTGGTCCAAAAAGAGCATCTAACTGTGCCGTGGTTTCGCCATCCGTTTGGCCCAGTTCACGGATAGATTTTTGTAAATTACTTACAATAACAAGTTGTATATCATCGGGTGGTTCAAGCATAAACGTCTGCTGCTGGACCGTAAGCGCTGATCCGCCAGGTGTCAGGAGCCGTTGGTGAATGGAATATTCTAAGACGCCCACACTGTGCTCGGCCAAATCCCCGAATTCGTTGATCTCTTCTTTATCAATCGGGATTAGATAGCCCATAGGTATAAACGCATAAGGAATCGTGTAGACCATATGTTGAGCGGGCGTGTTTGGCAGCGGCTGATCGACAGGTGTCAAAGACGCGATTGCGATATCCCACTTATCGGCCCAACTGCCGGAGACCAGTATCTGCGGATCAGCCTCGATAAGTTCTAGCTCCAAACCCAGACCAACTGCTACAAGCCGAACTACCTCAACCTCAAAGCCGGTTAATGCCCCACCCGTATCGGTGGTGGTGACATCGCGAAATACGGGCGGCGAAAATTCTGCTTCGGGCCAAACGCGGATGCCAACCCGCAGTCTCCCATCTTCAAGAAGATGATCCAGCAAATCCGACCCATCACCGGGCGCGAGGGTGGGGATGAGAACGGGCGTCGCGGTTTCGGGTTGGCTGTCTGGTGTTGTCGCCCACTGGCACCGGGTAGTTATTATAAGCGCTATAGATAAAATGAGTAAGAGACGGATGCGAGCCATCTTCATAATATTGCGTAGTAACTTAAAGCGGTATGGGACTGCAAGATAGTGATAACCATTTGTTAGCAAAAAAGCCTGGACAATGACGACCAGGCTTTTTATAGCTATCGATTATGATGGGTAAATTTTAACCTTCGGCGTCGCGTGCGCAGCGGAAGCCGATATCATCGTTGGCACTGGTTCCGGGAGGTCCGGCATTACGGTTGTAGGTGGTTACCAATTCGCCGTCTTCACCATCAAACCAGCCGCCGCCCCGATTAACCCGGTTTTCTTCGCCAAAGAAGTTGTCCGCATCGGCGGCCTGACCGGGGTAGGCTACAAAGTAATCGGCTGTCCACTCACGAACATTACCAGCCATATCTTCTATGCCGTAAGGGCTGGCTCCGGTGCCAAAACTGCCGACAGCTGTCGTACCGCGAATGCCACCTTCGTAGAAGTTGCCGTTTTCCGCCACAAAGGCGTCACCCCAGGGGAAAACGCGGCCATCATCGCCGCGTGCTGCTTTTTCCCATTCGGCTTCAGTGGGCAGCCGCTTGCCGGCCCATTCGCAGTAGGCGGTGGCATCGTCCCAGGTGACATATACAACAGGATGGTTGCCTTTGCCTTCAGCTGCGTCTTGCCAGTTTTTGCTGCTGTTTTGTTCGGCATAGGTTGTAAAGCCGGCTTGCTCAGCAAAGTGAGCAAACTCATCATTGGTTACTTCAAAGCGGTCGATTTCATAAGCGGGCAGATCGACTTCGTGAGCCGGACCGTTTTTCGGTTTGCTGCCGTCTTGGCCCATCGTGAAAGGACCGGCTTCAATAAGAACCATATCTTCAAAGAGGGGGCCGGTTACCTCAGGTTCGGCCGGCTCGGTCTCAGCCTCTTCCGTGCCTTCAGCTTCGGCTTCTTCATCGCCAGAGGCCGACTCGATTTGAGCTATTGTGGGCGCGGGCCGGGGGGTTGGGGTAGGGGGAGCAGGTTTGGGCGTAGGGGTTGCCAGCACAACCGGGGTGGCGGTTGCCGCACTTGCTTCCGATCCGTTACTATCGCCGCTATCGGCGACTTCCGGCTCTGCTGAGCCGCATGCTGCTAAAAAAATCGCTCCAATCAGAGCGATAGCCAACAGTAATCTTTTCATAATTATATTACTCCTCCAAGGGTAACTAGCCGTAAATTTCAGCAAGTGAGTATAACAAAACTTCATGCTTTCAACAAATAGAAGCTGCTTGGGACATTAGGGAAGGGATAAGGTTGCTTCATTATAAAGGGTTTGCTCTCGAATTTGTAGAAAAGGAACCGGTTTGATGGGCGTATGCTGTGAGCCAAACGCTATGGGGCCGGTTACCCCATCAAATGTGTTTTGCTCGATGGCCTTAGCTACATCTTTAGGATTGAGCGAGTCAGCCTGTTCGATAGCACTCGCCAAGATATGGGCTGTGTCGTAGGCTAATGCGGCTAAGGTGTCTGGCTCGACAGCGTAGACGGATTTGTACTTTTCGGCCCAGGCTTGAAGGGAAGGGTGGGGATCGCGTTGGGTATAGTGTACCGGAAAGAAGCTTCCTTCCATTATATTTCGATCCAGTTCGTCTGTAGCCCAGGCATCGCTGCCTACAATATGAAAATGCGCTCTATCTATCTCAGAGAGTTGGCTTACCATTTGATTGGCTGTATTGGCATCGACCGGCAGATACAGCAGCTCTGCTTCGGAGTCTTTAGCCGAGGATAGCAGTGAGCTAAAGTCAGTAGTGCCGGGAGGATAGGTGAGTTCGGTGACGTGACCGCCATCGGTTCGAAACTGATCGATAAAGGGCGCGGCCAGAGCGGAGGCGTAGGCGTCTGTGGGTGAGTACAGTACCGCCGCCTGCCGGACATCGAGATGGGTGCCGGCGAAATGAGCGACAGCTTGACCTTGCAGCGGATAGCCGTAACTGCCTGTAAAGACGGTAGGCCGCACTTGGCCCTGGGCATCGACCGTGATGCGTGGGTGTATAGCGGTTGGGGCAATCATAAGCGCAGCCTCATTTACCACGGTTGCCGCGCCAAGTGCGGCCTCGGTGCAAATCGGCCCTAATAGAAATGTATGCTCATCTTGCATGGCTTGCTGTGCCGCCAACTGCCCGGAGTCAAACGTGCATTCTGTGGGGTAGATTTGCCAGCTTATTGAGCGGCCTGCTATTCCGCCTGTCTCGTTGATTTCATCAAACGCCAGTACAAAACCATTTTGAACGGTACGTCCCATAGAGGCTAACTCGCCGCCGGTTGGTATCAACAACGCAATTGGCAGTTGCGGCCCCGACACCGTAGCTGGTAACGGTGGTGGAGATGCGCTATTGCACTGTATTAGAAAGACAAGGGCAATCAAGATGCCTGTTGTTATTTGACTGAGCTTCAGTAAAGTGGTAAATAGCATAATAAAAGACCAAGTCTTTTGGTGATAGAGTTGTGCATGTTGGAAAAACCTTGCCAAAGCAGTGGCTTTGAGTATAATCTGACGACAAGACTAAGAAAGTTGGATATTAGGATAATTCTATGCCTGTTTCAAAAAAGCGAAAGAAAAAGGGATCGAAACCAAGCGGTCCGCCGCCTTCAAAGACGGAAATTGCCAGCAAAAAAAAGAAACTTACGCGGCAGCAAATTTTAATCTATATCTTTAGCGCCTTGATCATTATCAGTTTAGCAGCGAGTTTCATTATCGGTAGTTCGTCGCCGCCTGTGCCGGTACAAGATAGTTCGGTGGGTACGGTTCCGGCTGAGCTACCCTTACCGACTTCTGAAGATGGAGCAGCACCCACGGAGGAAGTTGGTACGGATGAGGCTGAAACTTCCGAAGCGACATCGACGGATGAACCTGCATCACCGTCTGAAACTGAAGCTGAACAATAGGCACCGCCGTATCGAAAAAATAATTATACTATTATAACTTTTTCAATGTTGAAAAGTTTCACTGCGTAAGATAACCTGTAACTCCATCCGCCTAGGCTTTCATTGCTCTATAGGCGGATTTTGTCTTTAAAGATATGGTCGATTGAAAACTTTATACTTAATCCAAGGAGATAGCTTATGAATGTCGTACTTATTGGCCCTTCAGGTTCAGGTAAGGGAACGCAAACCAGTAAGCTGATACCAAAATATGGCTTCGAGCCGATTTCCATCGGTGATATGCTTAGAGCAGGTACTGCCGAACCGACAACGCTGGGGAAAATGGTAAAAAAGTACATGGACCAGGGCCAATTAGTGCGTGATGAAGTGGTCGATGCGTTGATCAAGACCAAACTGCGCGGTTGGAATTATAGAAAGGGTGTGATATTCGATGGTTTCCCCCGCACCGAATATCAAGCCAAGTATCTCGATGAGCTATTGAGTGAGTTGGGCTATGCCTTAGATGCCGTGATCTATTTAGATGTATCTGAAAAGGAAGTAAAGCACCGGCTGGAAAAGCGCATTATCTGCCAGAAATGTTACACCCCTTACCACGAAATATACAACCCCTTTACCGTTTGTACGGTATGCGGCAGCACGGAAAGCTATCGGCGTGAGGACGATAAGCCCGAAATTGTTGCGGCTCGCGTAAAAGATTTTCATCGCTTAGCCGTACCGTTGATGGATTATTATTATAAGACCAGCCAGGTCATGGTGATCAATGGAGAAGGTACCATCAATCAGGTTCATCAGCGACTTATACACCTGCTAGAAGCGGTTGAACGGAAAGAAGCCCGCCCGGCCATGCTCGAAGAAGTAGAGCGTATCCAGGCTCTTAAGGATAGAAGTTCAGTTATTGCCACAGACGAAGCTCAAATTAGTTTGGATGTTGTTTTGTTAGGTGGCCCAGGTTCCGGTAAAGGTACGCAGGCTGAAAAGTTGAGCAAATCATTAAGCGTGGCGCATGTATCCACTGGCGAACTGTTTCGCGCCCATTTCAAAAATAACACTGCTCTCGGCAAGTTGGCGAAATCGTACATTGAGCGGGGTGAGTTAGTGCCGGATGATGTGACTCAGGGTATGGTCCAAGAACGGCTTTCGCAGCCCGACGTTCAGCAAGGATTTATTTTAGATGGCTTTCCGCGCACCATCGGCCAGGCCGAGGCGCTAACCGATATGATGACCGGGATGAAGCGCCGGTTGAGCGGTATCCTTTATATCAATGTGTCCGATGCCGAAATTGTTAAACGCCTGTCAGGTCGGGTGACCTGTCAGGATTGCCAAACGCCTTTTCATACCGTGTATAATCCCCCCACCAAAGAGGGTATTTGCGACCACTGCGGTGGTGCGCTTCGCCGTCGCGACGACGACGAGCCGGAAACGATCCGCGCTCGGTTGCGTACCTATTACGGCCAAACCGCCCCGTTGATTTCGTACTATCGAGCTTTGGGGTTGCTTTATGAAATTGACGGCGAGGGCGATGTTGCAGACATTACGCAGCGCATTATGGACGCCGTCCGGCTTATCGAGGCCAAAGACGAACTGCGTAAACGTGCCTCTACGGATTAATATCCTCGATTTTCTCTTTCGTGATTAAATATACTCCTCACCCCATCGCATCGGCGAGGGGTGAGGGTAAACGTTTCTACGAAGCAATGGCTGTCGCCTGTCAAACGACAATTAGAAATACCCATTAGCGACAATTAGAAATGCCCATAAAGGATAATTAGATTGGTTCAGAC
>JAGRBZ010000470.1 GCA_020433805.1 Anaerolineae bacterium | reverse complement strand
CCCCCTTTTTACCCCTTCTTATGTTTTGTGCCAACCTTTATGTTGTGTACCACAACGTTATGTTATGTCATTCCCTCCGGAAATTAGGGTGGCTTAGAAATGGTTCTACATTTTCCTCTTGTGCAGCGGCCAGTATTAGTCCGAGTCCATGCCCAATCCCGTATGGCTCCAATCTCCAAGAATATTCAGGCCCCAAACTTTCTCTACCAGTACGCTTGAGATATTCCTCTGTCCATTCTTTGCCTGCTCTTACATCATATCCAGCAGGGGGTCCCAGCATAATAGCTTCAGACAAATTAGTAATTTGGTTGCCCTTCTCAAGTTCTATGGCAAGGTCTTCATATTTGAACAAATCCTTTGGAACAACCATCCCCTTGTATAAAGCCCATCGCAATATCTTGGGGCCTGTAACCCATGATTTTGGGTCTAGTTTTTCGTCAAGAGAGGGGATTTCTAATGGATCTGTTTTGTAGCGCCCATCTCGGTCTGGCAATAGAGCAAACTTGCTATCTGTACCAAATCCAGTAATAAAATCCTTTTCTTTAAAATGATCATAGCGTTGTGATACCCAGACTTCCGAGTGCCTAATGTCGACCGACGCCAATACTGCTAATAATCTTGCCGGGTCAAAAATCGTTGCAGCATCAATAATTATTGGATTCATAACTTCCTGTATTTTCGATTATGGTTCGTATAAGAAGCCTAACGGTGCGGCGGATAAGCGACCAGCATTTCGCTGCCGTGCTTGCAGCCCGTCCGCGAAAGCGCAGTCGTTTTATTCGCTTGTTATCCGGCAGAGCGAGCGTAGTGAGTGTTGTCGGGAACAAGCGGATGCCGGAGCGAGGCGGAGGATCCGCCGCACCGTTCATCCGGGTGGCGAAGCGTGCCGGATGAACACCTTGCGGTTCACGAGCCGCCACGCTGACTATGCTTTGCCAAGGACGAATCAGAGTTCAAAGCAAACATCCGAATTTTGTAACAACCATTATCAGTCATTCATTTTTGGGCTTGCCTCGGTTTCTTTAGCAAGTGTCCATTCAATAGCCGTAATTGATCCGATGAAAATAATTGTTATGATAATAGCTATAAACAGATTCAATGACCAGAGAATAATAAACCAGGGCAAAGTTAGAATAATAACTGATAAGTAAAGCCATATGGTAATACCGCCTAGTCCAAAAGCTCCAAGACTGCCGGTACTCATCAAGCGTCTACCTACCAACTTATTCAACTCAATTCCAACCTCATTGATTCTCCTCCGTGAACGACTCAACAAACGTAAGAAAGCAATCCCAACAAATATTGCGCCAATACACAAAACCAATGAAAGGTAAAGATTAATTGACAAGTTTAAGTCTGTCCAGGCATTCAATAAAAGACCATCTACAACTAGAAGACCTACGAAATACTGCCACCTCCGATTTTGAAGATCACGATAGTAGGCAAAAAGCTCTGAAAAGAGTTTGTCATCATCAACCGGCATAAAAAATTAATCCCTAACGGTAAGAACAAATTTCTTGAAATGTCTTTCGTTATATTTTGCCACTCGATAGATTTCAGTCAATCAAACAAACCAGCTAACGGTGCGACCGCTAAGCGATGAGCATTGCGCGGACGGGCTGCAAGCACGGACAGCGAAAGCGCAGTCGATTCATTCCCCGCTCAGCCAAAAGTCACCACATAATTGGGCTTGAACTAAACCTGGATGTAGACGTCAGTCACGTTGAGAATTAATTGGGTTGGGGAAGCGAAATGGAGCAATCAAATCGAGGTCGGTAGATTTATTGTATCCGCAGAATGGCTGAAATAACAAGCAATTGAGATTATTTTTCTCTACCCGGCACAGTTGCTAGTCTTGCTGAACCGATATCAATAAGCATCGCAAAGTCAACGGCACTTACTTATGGCTAACAATTCTTGCAACACCTTGTTAAGCCTATTATCACACAAATCTTAATATTTTACAATAGTACCACAAACTATATAAGCAAAGATGGGGTGGGGGTTTGTTGGTTGGGGAGGTCAGTTTGTTAGTTGGATAGCCGGTTGGTCTGTTGGTTTGCTAATTGGACAGTTATAGTTGGGATAATAGAGTAGTAACACCACAACACTACACCTAACAGGCGTTCATGCAGGCTGTAAAAAACGATTACAGCCTAATGCAATTGATCGTTACAGCCTGCTATCATGCATCGTCATGGCCTGCTATCATGCATCGTTACAGCAGGCTATCATGGATCATGGTAGCCTGCTACAACGTTCGACTCATGCAGGCTACAATTTTGAATTCATGCGTGCTGTAATAAGGGGGAGATAGGGGGTTAAGAGAGAAATGGGGTATGAATTCGTGTGAGGTGGGGCGTGGTCATAACGCTCCACGCTCCACGTCACACGTTACAATACAAAACGGCCCCAGGTTGATCAAGCCTGGGGCTGTTTACTGTTCGCTGTGGCCGGCGAGGTTATAAGGAGAATGTGTGATGCGGGTGTTATTCTACCGTGAGCATTTTCTTGAGCGTGCCGGTCCGTAGATCGTTGGTGCCGAAGATGGCCTTGACTTCCAGCTTGTATTGGCCGGGCAGTAAGGCATCGGGTACGCGGAAGATGATTTCACCGGGCGTGTAACGGCTCACTTCTTCAATTCGGATGGGCGTATCATCGGTTAGGGGTGTGCCGTTTTGCTGCGGCACCAGAAAGACACCTTGCCGGGCATCGCTGCGGTCAAACAGCAGGTTGCGCCCTTTTATTTGGGCCGTGTGGGTCGGTGACAGCAGCGTGTCGGCATCAAGGTTGTACAGGTTGTGATAACTCGTAACTACCGGAGTGGGTTCGGTTGAAACAACTTTTCTAAAACGGGCACCGGTTTTTATTTGCTCCTTAAAGCGGGCGGTGGGGCGAACGCGCAGTACCAGCTTGTGACGATTGCTGTTATACACATCATCCTCGCCGTTAAAAACGCCTTTGATGCTGGCCGTAAACAAAATCAAACCGGTGTTAACCTGCTTGCCGTCCAGCAAAGCCTTGATGATAATCTGGTCTAACTGGGTCAGGACGGCCACAATATCGGGCCGGGTCAGGGTCGAACCGGCCTCCTCCATCTTGTCAATCAACTGCTGCAAGCCCAAGGTGGCGTCAAAGTTGACAATAGCCCGGTAGGTATTGTCGCCGTTGGCTAAAGGATTGGGGTGTAACTTATACTTAACTGGCATAAAAAACCTCTTTCTCGTTGGAATATGAGTTTTGATAGAGAAGCACATTCAGCCTTGGTGGTCAGACGCAAGCTAAATGCTTATCAAGCTTAGGTACAAGCACCTGGATAGAATAGTAAAGGTCGTGCTGCTGAAACGCTGCAATTAATTAATTACATAATCAGTTTACCATAAACTAAAGCGGCTTGAATAGGGCCAAAAGTCCCTTATTTCAAGGTCCTTTGGTACTTTTTTCTCATGCCCGATAGTAACTAAAATCGCTATACGAATATCAACCACTGATAAAGAGGCATTAACCCCAACCACAAGATATAGAACTCAAACCGCTAACCGGTACAAAATGTTGTGTTGTCATAACGGAAAGGCAGTTGCCCAAAAGTACTTAACATTGCCCGAAAGTACCTGGCTCCAAAGGTGTGTATGGAAATATTTTTTTGAAAGTGCGCGAGCCTCAGTTGAAACGACACGGGAATGAAAATATCTGACTACCGACTACCGATATCTGACTACTGTATTTTCAGAGGAGAAAGGGCTAAAGGGGTAGGTTCTACGCCAACTGCCGCTTAGCCAGCCGGGCAAAGGGGCCGGGCTGGTGGACAAGCTCATGATAGGTACCCTGCTGCACAATCTGGCCCTTATCAAACATATAAATCCGGTCGGCATTGATGATGGTGCTGAGGCGATGGGCGATGACGATGCGGGTTAGCTGGAGCTTTTCCAGGCTTTGGCTAACCACGGCCTGGGTTTTGTTATCCAGGGCGCTGGTGGCTTCATCAAAAAACAGGATGCGGGGCTGCCGTACAATGGCCCGGGCAATGAGCAGCCGCTGCCGTTGGCCGCCGGATAGGGTGTTGCCCCCTTCGCTAATGACGGTCTGCATGCCCATCGGCATCTGTTGAATGTCTTCATCTAGCCCGGCCATGCGGGCGGCGGCCCAGGCCTGCTCCATGGTTAACGGTGCGGAGCCGACAATGTTCGAAAAGATGTCGCCGGCCAGCAGTTGGCCGTTCTGCAACACCGTCCCCATTTGGTAGCGCACCGCCTGAATATCGAGCTTATCCAGCTCCTGGCCGTCATAAAAGATAGAGCCGGAGGCCGGCTTTTCAAAGCCCAAGAGCAACCGAAACAGGGTCGATTTCCCGGCTCCGGAGGCACCGACAAAGGCCACAAACTCGCGCGGTTTGATATGCAGCGAAATATCGTTCAAAATCAGGGGGCCGTCGGGCGCATAGCGAAACGCGAGATGGTTAATCTCAATATCGCCGCTCAGTTCGCCGGGGTCGGCTTTGGCTTCATCTACCTCAGGCATGGCTTCAAGAATGGGCTTGGTTCGTTCGTAAATCGGCACGATATTTAAGATGACGATGGCGGTGTTGGCCAGGCGAATGGCTGCGCCCAGGAACATGCCAAATGCCGCGCTAAAGGCGAGAAAGTCGCCGATGGACAGAGCGGCT
This sequence comes from Anaerolineae bacterium, assembly GCA_020433805.1. Classification (GTDB taxonomy): domain Bacteria; phylum Chloroflexota; class Anaerolineae; order 4572-78; family J111; genus JAGRBY01. The sequence goes on along the minus strand of JAGRBZ010000470.1, from coordinate 1,595 downwards.
GCGCCATCCGTAGCCCGGCTGTTGAGGTAAAGCACCATCGTAAAAATAACCATCGAAGTGATGATGGGGTACGATGTATTAAATGTAACCAGCGCATTGGAGATTTGCTGAGAGTCATAAGCCAAAACGCGCTGCTCACCAAATATCTTGGCCCACGCGGTAAAGGCCCGGCTTTCGGTGCCGGAGATACGAAATTTGGAAATACCGTTAATAAACTGTAAAACCAGACCGGCCAGACGACCTCTGCTCTCTGTTAATTTGCGTTGATAATCCAGTTGCAGCACACCGGCCAGCACCAAAGCGGCAATGGCGATGATGGTCAGACCTACCGTCACCAGGGCTAACTGCCAACTGTACCAAAAGAGCAGAAAAAAGTTGAGCAGCGAAAACAGACCGGAGAAAATGGTGGTCAGCGTCACGCCGGTTACAATTTGCCGGATAGCGCTGATGCCCTGCGCCCGCTCGGCCAGATCACCGGAAGAATATTGGCGAAAGAAGGTCACCGGCAAGCGCAGCAAGCGATCCCAAACAGCGGCCTGAACCGCACCATCCATTTTGCCTTCAACCCGCAGCAGGGCAAAGCCCCGCGTCAGTCCAAATACCGATACGCCAACCGCCATGGCAACCAGCGCCAGCGTCAACTGTAAAAGCTGCCCCCGATTGGCACCGGGAATGACGCTATCGAACAAAATTTTGGTCATCACCGGCGGGATCAACCCCATAATGCCAATCATTAGCCCCATTAGCCCAATAAGCTTGAGATCACTTTTGATCTCTTGAAACCCAAATTTGAGCAAATCCCAACCATTTAGGGGTCGATTCGGTAACGGCCGGTAAAAGACATAGCCGAAAGGATGAAGCATCTCGGCGATCTCCTCCGTAACCGGTTGGCTGCTGCCGGTCACCGGATCGTATAGTTCGTAGCGCTGGGTCGAAGCGGGCAGCAGCGCAACGGGTTGTCGATCCGCTTCTTCAAAGGCCAGCAGCGGACCATTATCGTGATGCCACCATTGGCCTCGCAAAGCAACCCGGCGCAGCCGCACGTTTGAGGCGCGCGCAATATCTTGAAGCGGATCTTTCTGCGGTTTGCCGGCGAGGGCATCGGGATGAGGCCGCAGCGTGATGGCCTGAAACTGGGCCACCCGCCGGCACGCCTCAAAGAGGGGGTCGGCATCAACCGCTTTGACAGCGCTTTGGGCCTGGGGTTCTAAGATGGAGACAAACTGAGACAACGCGTGGGATAGCTGGTGCCGGTCGGCCTCGGCGCTGCGCTGAATGCGCTCCCGCTCAGCTGACTCGGTTTGATCGGCGGTGCGATCAAGGTAGGTCAATATCAGGTCATGAAAGTTGTTTAAGCCGTGCCAGGTTGGATCTTGCTCCATAAACGATGGCGTATCGACAGAGCTTAATCGTCCTTGCGTGGTCGCTTCTAACCATGTGTCGGCTGAAATCGGCAAGAATCCGTTTTGATAAACCGGCGGCAAATCGTCTCGCCCCATAAAATGGGATGTCCCGGCCAGGTGCTTCACCCAAAGAACGCCCCGGCGCGGTGTAACAACATAATTTTCTTCAACGTCGATTTCCTGGCCGTCCGT
>JAGRBZ010000469.1 GCA_020433805.1 Anaerolineae bacterium | reverse complement strand
AAGAGAAGAAGTGGAGCTGATTTTGTTTATACGCATGGAGCGGTTGCGGAGATTATGTGGCTGAACGGCATTAATATCGTACAAACGAATGTCGCTGCGTTGGGTTTATCACCCGGTTACAAATTTGTAGCCAACACCATGAACGTTGACGATATACTCCTGTCCATCAGGGGCTTGGCCCAATTTCCGACGCAGACGCCCCAAGGGACTTTTGAGCAGATCACGGGCTTGATAAGCATCAACCGTCTGGCCGTGGGTCAGATCGGCCAGATCTTGAAAGGTTAGCGGTTGGTTAGGCTGCTTCATAAAGACAGTGAGTAGCCGGAATTCGGTGGGACTGAGAGATAGAGGACGGCCGTTTTTAGTAACGCTCATGCTTTCTAAATCGACGACTAACGCGCGTTCTTCTAGCCGGGTGGGCGTAGCCAGACCCGGTTGCGCGGCTTCTTTTGGGCTTTGCTCCGGAGTTGGATTTACACCGAAACTCTCCGCCAGTAGGCGAGCCGCCAGGCGTTGCTGTAGTTTAAGACGACGCTGTTTCATAACACGCTCAATAGCCCCAAGCAGTTCGTCGACGTCATAAGGCTTTAGCAGGAAATCGCTTGTGCCGAGGCGCATCGCTTCAATCGATGTTTCCAGACTGGCGTGGGCGGTTAGCATGATCAGTTCAGGGGGATCGATCATGTTTTCTATAGCGGCCATCAACTCAAGGCCGTTGATGCCCGGCATTTGCAGATCTATAATAGCGAGATCGATAGGTTGCCTTTTGAGTAGCGTCAGCGCTTCGTGTCCATTGGCTGCAACATGAACCTCGTAACCTTCCTCTGCCAATTCCTCACTCAGGAACAGCCGCAGACTGGCCTCATCATCTACGATCAAAATTTTTCTGGCATCAGGTAAGTCCATTATCACCTTCCGTTTCGCTACCGTCGGGTAAATAGACTGAAAATAGCGTACCTACGCCCGGTGTACTTTCGACCTCAATATAGCCCCTATGCGCTTCAATAATAGAATAACTAATCGATAATCCCAGGCCGGTACCCGTAGGTTTAGTTGAAAAAAATGGCTCAAAAACTTTGGAAATTACGTCGGTAGTCATTCCGCTGCCGGTGTCTTGTACCGTAATCATAACGTGGCGTTTGTCGGGTAAGTAGGTCGTAGTCAGGCTCAATAACCCGTTATCAGACATTGCATCGATAGCATTGAGAATTAGATTTATAAAAACTTGCTTGATATGGTCTGGCACCACTTTAATAGGTGGTAAATCGGCAGTGAGCGTAACACCCGTGTCAATATTTTTTTGCTGTAATTGTTTGTTCAACAGCGTTAGGGTATTGTGCAACAGCGCATTTAGATCCGTAGGCTGGAGGCCGGCTCGACCCGGGCGGGCAAAGTCAAGCGTTTGTCCGGTGATCGTAATAAGGCGTTCAACTTCTTGGGACAACGTGGCAACATAATGCTTTCGTTTTGTGTCATCGAGTTGAGGGCGGCCGAGTAACCGCAGACCACTTCGTAAAGCCTGGAGGGGGTTATTGATTTCATGAGCCAGAGAAGCGGACAATCGGCCCAGCGCGGCTAATTTTTCAGTCTGCATCGAGGTTTGGAGTTGGATGTAATCTTCACGCAGTTGACGACGGTCCAGCACGCGCTGTACCATCTGGATCAACTTGGCATCATTAAATGGCTTAAGAATAAACCCTTCAGCTCCCAATTCTTGAGCGCGAATGGTCGCTTCAAGAGAAGCATAGCCGGTCATCATAATGGGACTAATTTGGGGATATTGGGTGGTGACTTTTTCAAGTATTCTCAGGCCGTCGGTATCGGGTAAATCAATATCAAGAAGGAGTAGATCATAACTAGCGTTTGATAGCGCTTGAAACGTGGCCTGCCCTGTCTCTACAAGCTGAACCGTTAAGCCTTGCTTTTCTAAAACAAACTGGCAAAGTTTCCTGATAAACCGATCATCATCGGTAACGAGAGCCTTGTAACGTGACCACATTTAATCAGTATAGCATAATTGAAAATAGTGCTCAAGGCGACAGGAAAAAAACTGAGAATAGTTCAGTTTTGGGAAAAATAGTAAGCGGCATGCATGCCCCTCCTCCTAACATGTCTTCCTTTTTCCCCCGGCCTATAGTATACTCGCAGCATGGAAACGCCTTTGCTGCATACCAAACTTTACATCCCCGCGCCCCGGCCCGATCAGGTGCCGCGACCGCAGTTATGGGAGCGGCTGGAGGCGGGCTTGCGCTGCAAATTAACGCTCGTTTCAGCCCCGGCCGGCTTCGGCAAAACAACCTTGCTCACCGGCTGGTTGCCGAACTGCCGCCGACGCATAGCTTGGTTGTCGCTGGATGACACCGACAATGAGCTAACCCGCTTTCTCACCTACCTCATCGCCGCTTTTTTGCAGATCGACCCCAAGCTGGGTGCGTCCACTATGGCCCACCTATCAGCGCCGGATCCGCCACCGCCCGAAACAATGTTGATTGCCCTGGTCAACGAGCTATCGGCCTGGTCCGATATGCTGCTGCTGGTGCTGGATGATTTTCATGTTATCACCAGCCAAGCCATTCATAGCGCCATCACATTTTTACTCAACCACCAACCGGCCAACCTCCATCTGATGATGACCAGCCGCGCCGACCCGCCCCTGCCGCTGGCTCGCCTGCGCGTGCGAGGCCAACTCAACGAACTGCGAGCCGGCGATCTGCGCTTTACCCCTGCTGAAATCGGCCACTTTTTTGAGCAGCTAACGCTACTGTCGCTATCGCCGGCTATGCTGCACGTGCTGGAAACCCGCACTGAAGGCTGGGTCGCTGGCTTGCAACTAGCGGCCCTATCACTCAGCGGCAAAGACTCACAGCGTATCGATAGCTTTATCGAAGCCTTCTCCGGCAGCCACCGCTATGTACTCGATTATCTGGCCGAAGAAGTTCTCCGGCAGCAGTCTCCACAGGTGCAAGCGTTCCTGCTCCAAACCTCCATCCTGGAGCGCCTCTGCGGCCCCTTGTGTGATGCCGTTGTGGAGACTGGAGATCAGAGACTAGAGACTAAAACCGCACATGAGTCTCCAGTCTCCAATTACCAATTACCAATTACCATTCTCCAATCTCCAATCTCCAATCTCCATTCTTCATCCCCCAGCCAATCCATTCTCGAATACCTCGACCAAGCCAACCTCTTCCTCATCCCCCTGGATGATGAGCGGCAGTGGTATCGCTATCATCACCTGTTTGCCGAATTCCTTCAACAGCAGCTTAAAAACACAGTCGACTCCTCAACTTGGATGGCGAGTTATCGCCGGGCAGCCGATTGGTCGGCCCAAAACGGCTGGCTGGAAGAGGCGATTGACTATGCTCTGGCCGCTCAAGCTTGGGAGCAGGCCGCAACCTGGGTTGAGCAGGTCGCCACGCCCCTGTGGCAAACGGGGCAAACGGCTCGGCTGTTAGAGTTGGTTGAAGCCCTGCCTCAGGAAGTACGTAACGCCTCGCCGCAATTGTGCTTGTGGAACGCCGTGGCCTTGGTTATTGCCGGTCGATTAAAAGAATATTACCAACCGCTGGTCATAGCTGAGACAGCCTGGCAAGCAGCCGGGAATACCGCCCAATTAGGCTTTGTCTACCATACCCGTGCGCTAGCCGCCCATTTGCAGGGCTACAGTGCCGATACGCTGCGCTATGCCGAGCTAGCCTTGAGCCACTTGCCGACCGACAGTTACCCCTATCGCGGTGTGCAGTGGTACCTCAAGGCCCGCAGCCAACTGACCAAGGGCCAACTGCAAATTGCCAAGCAAACACTGGCGCGAGCTAGGCAGGTCAGCCGTCAAGCGGCCGTACCTCGCATTACGCACATGGTTGATCTCTGCGAGGCGGATATGCTGGTCATTGAAGGCCAACTGCAACCAGCCTTAAAGCGCTATCAAGCCGCGCTGGAGACCATAAAACCGCGCTGGAGCCTGCTGTATGCGCTCATTCGACAGCGCCTGGGCAATTTGTATTTGGAACTGGATCAACCGGGTGAGGGCCAGCAGTGCCTAACCGAAGCCCTGACCCTGGTCAATGGCCCTGACCGTCGACACTATGGGGTCAGCCTCTATGTAACGATGGCCCATCTATGCTGGGTCGTCGGCCAACCGGAGGACGCGCTGGCGCATATCGAGCAGGCCGCCTTGTGTGCTCAACGGCTTGGAAACCCATATGCGCAGGCGCAGGTCGATGCCTGCCGGGCGCTCATCCGGCTGCGCCAGGGCCATCTCGCCGCCGCCGATAGCTGGGCCATCGAGCGCCATCTGAGCCACACCATGCCGCTGGATTACGAGCGCCAAGCCGAAAGCCTGACCTTTGTCCGGTTGTTGATCGCCCAGGCCAAACCGGCTGAGGCGCTCCATCTGCTCGACCGGCTGATTACGGAGACCGAACAAGCCGGACGCACCGGCCACCTGGTCGAACTGTTGGCCCTCAAAGCACTGGCCCATCAGGCTGGCAATAACCTGGATCGCGCCTTGCCCGCGCTGGCCCAGGCGTTAGCGTTAGGCCAGGCCGGTGGCTATCAACGCACCTTCATCGACGAAGGGCAGCCGATGGCGCAGCTTCTCACGATGTTCAGCCGTCGGCCAACGGGTATCAGCCCTGCCTACCTGTCCCAACTCCTCGCGGCCTGTGGTCAAACCGGCGAACCCCCATCGGCAACACCAGCCCCCCAACCGCTCCTCGAACCCCTCAGCGAGCGCGAACTGGACGTGCTGCGCCTCATCGTCAGCGGCGCTACCAACAAAGAAATCGCCGCCGAACTGGTCATCGCCGTCAACACAGTCAAAAAGCATACGACCAATATCTTTGGGAAGTTGGGCGTCTCGAACCGGCTGCAAGCCGTGACTCGTGCTAGAGAATTAGGGTTGGTTAGGGGATAGAATGTGTGAAATTAGGGGGCTTGTGTTGTTACCACAACACATTTACAGGATATTTCGTTAAAATATCGTCACTGCTAACCAAAGTAGCCTTTTCTACCATCACTTGAGCCGTTAGCAAGCGATCAAATGGGTCTTTGTGGTGCATAGGCAAATCTTGTAACGCTAAAACGTGGGGTAATGTTACAGGGAGGATTTGAATGTGATTAGTCTGCTGCTGGACTTTAACCATATCGGTTAATGATTGCTCAAGTTGTAACTTTCCCAACTGGAGTTTAATTTGCATCTCCCAAACACTGACTACACTCAAGAGTAGGGTATTCGATCTATCCGTTAACAGTGCGGCTACGGATGGAGTAAGTTTGGTTGGGCTAATATCCATCCAGATAAAGACGTGGGTATCCAACAGAAACGTGGTCATCATTCTCCCAACCAAAACTCATCGGGTAGCGGAGCATTGAAATCTTCACTAATCCACCCCTGCCCTTGATGTAACCCCAATACCCGTGGTGATAGTGGTTCATCTGTGGCATGGTCTTCAGAATTGAGTTGATTTGCCTCCTCAGACGTCACCGTGTTGTACTGTGTTTTGAATTGAAGGAATTCTATAAACTTGGCCAGTTCAACTAAGCTGCTGTCAGGTAATTGATCGATGGCTTGATGTAAGTCATCTCGCTGTCTGGTGTTTACCATTTGCTCCTCCGTATGACCCATTTGCTAATAATTATAGCAGGCCCCCCCACTCCCCTCAAATACTACCCCCACTACTACCCTTGAGTGATGACAGTAGCACCGCTCTTCTGCTATGCTGGAACCAACTTCGGCAAGTAAAAGATCGGTGACCCTTATGTTAGACAAGCTGCGAGACCAAGCGTTAAACACCTTAGCCGCCGGCAGTACCTGCACGCTATCCAGCTCCGGGCCGGCGGGCTTACAGGCATCGGTCATCCCCTACCGCGTGGCCGACCACAAAATCTACATCCTCATCCCCACCACCTCCGATCATCTCTTCAACCTGGAAACCGAACCCCGCGTCATCTTAACCACGCCGGAGTGGCAGCTCACCGGCACGGCGGCGATGATCGAGCCGCCGCCGTCGCTGCTGGCTCTGTTTACGTCGCAAGAAACGCGCTGGCAGCAGTGGGTCGAAATCACGCCCCAGCGCATTCAGTTGGAACCGGGACCGTCTCAACCCCGCATAACCGTCGATTTCCAGTAGAGCAAGTCGCTGACTTGCTCCAAACCCAAACAAATCAGCGATTTGTTTAACCAACCTTTTCGTTCGTAGTAAGCCTTATAAAGGTTAAGAAAACAAACGGGGTACGCCGGGCCAAAATGCGCGAGGCTAAAGC
>JAGRBZ010000046.1 GCA_020433805.1 Anaerolineae bacterium | reverse complement strand
CACGGCCCTAGTCTGGCGGTGGATACGATGTGTTCTTCCTCGTTGACCAGCATTCATCTGGCCTGCGAAAGTATCAAACGGGGTGAATGTGGGGTCGCTCTGGCCGGGGGGGTCAATCTGTCTTTGCATCCCAACAAGTATGTGCAACTGGCGCAGGGAAACTTTGCCGCCAGTGACGGTCGCTGCCGCAGCTTTGGCGAGGGCGGCGACGGCTATGTGCCGGGCGAAGGGGTGGGCGCGGTGCTGCTCAAACGGCTCTCTCAAGCCGAAGCGGATGGCGATCAGATTTATGGGGTCATCAAAGGCAGCAGTGTCAACCACGGGGGCAAGACCAACGGGTATAGTGTTCCCAACCCGGTCGCCCAGCGACAGTTGATTGCGGACACCTTGCAAAAAAGCGGGGTTCGTCCTGAGAGCCTGAGTTATGTGGAAGCGCACGGAACGGGGACAGCCTTAGGCGACCCCATCGAGATTCGGGGCTTGAGCCAGGCCTTTGGCGAGAGGCTCCCTGAAGGCCACACCTGCGCCATCGGTTCGGTTAAGTCGAACATCGGCCATTTGGAGGCGGCGGCGGGGATTGCCGGGTTGACCAAAGTATTGTTGCAAATGAAGTATGGTCAGTTGGTGCCTTCCCTCCATTCGGAGGTGCTGAACCCGCATATCGATTTTGAGGCGACGCCGTTCAGAGTGCAGCGGGAGCTAACGGACTGGGCGCAACCCGTCGTTGAGATTGACGGGGTACGAACCGAATATCCGCGTCGGGCGGGCATCAGTTCCTTTGGTGCCGGTGGTGCCAATGCCCATCTCGTGGTCGAGGCGTATCTCGGCGCAGAGGAGATGTTGCCTGATCCGGTCTCCGCAGCCCCCACTTTCCCTGCTCAGATAGTGGTGCTGTCGGCCAAGAGCGAGGAACAACTGAGGGTGTATGCACAAAAGCTGTTGGCCTTCTTAGAGCAGGTACCAACTTCGCCTTCGGCTGAATCTGTTCTTGGCAAGATGGAACAACGACCGACCATTCAGCAAACGGTGTGGGAGATAACTGCCGAAGTAATGGACGTCGCGCCCAATAATGTCGAGATTGAGCAACCTTTTGAGGAATATGGTCTCGACATGGTCCAATTGAGCCGCTTGAAAGCGATAGTAGAGGAGCAGTATCAAGGGGAGTTGCCCCCTACCCTCTTTTCAGGGCAAGGCTCGGTCGAGATTGTGACTCAGCACCTGGCTTCGCAAGCCGGAGTCGATGAGCGTCAACATCAAGCGGTCTCGCCGTTAGCCGTATCGTTGGCAAGCATCGCCTATACGTTACAGGTGGGGCGAGAGGCAATGGCGTGCCGGCTGGCCTTTGTGGCTCACACCGTGGCCGAGGTCCGGCACAAGCTAATGGACTACCTCGCCAATAAGACAGAAACGATCTACCACGGTCATCTAAATAATAAAGAACGTCTTGATGTCTTGACTGAAGGTGAAGAAGCGAGAGGTTTTATCAGGGGGCTTATCCGGCGCGGGAAGTTGACAAAGCTGGCCCAAATGTGGGTAGCCGGAGTCGAGTTTGATTGGTCCCTGCTGTATGGAGCGACGGGCAAGCCCCAGCGGATCAGCTTGCCGACCTATCCCTTTGATCGACAAAGCTATTTGATCCCCGGTGCGGGAGATAGATCGCCGATTCAAGCTAGTCGTCGTGAAAAGGGACTGCATCCCTTGCTTGACAGCAATGAATCGACCTTGATGGCGCAGGTTTTCAAGAAGATGCTGAGTCGCGATGAATGGGTGTTAAGGGATCATCGGGTCAAAGGGGAGACTCTATTACCGGGGGTGGCGCATTTGGAGATGGCCCGAGCGGCGGTCGAACGGGCCACGCAGAGACCGGTCTGGGGTCTGCGTGACGTGATGTGGGGCCGACCGCTTATTCTGGACGGCGAGACCAAGGAGGTTTTTATCGAGGTGTGGCCGGAAGCAGACTCGATTGGCTATGCCATTTACAGCCAGGTTAGTGACCAGCGGCTAACTTTCTCTCAGGGAAAAGTCTTGGCTGACTCAGACCCCGGCTCAACCAGTAACCCACGAGTTTATGATCTGGTGGCGATCAAAAATCGTTGTGTGACTCGGCAGACAAAAGAAGTTATCTACTCGATGCTGGGGCAAATCGGCTTTGACTATGGCCCCAGTTTCCAGGTCACCGAGGCGGTATGGGCCAATGAGCAAGAAGGATTGAGCCGTCTAAAAATTCCTGAAACACTGCTGAATGATTGTGGCGACTATGGTCTTCATCCTTCTTTGCTGGATGGGGCTTTGAGAGCTTTATTGGGGATCGCTTCGACAAAAACGTCAAGCCGGCCTCAAACGTTGCAGGTTCCCTTTGGGTTGGAACGGCTGGAGATATTTCACCCGCTGGAGGAAAGCTGTTATGCCTATGCCCGAACCAGACAAGCGGGGCCAGAAACAGAGGTTGGGGACGTGTCTATTCTTAACGAGGCCGGTCAGGAACTGGTCAGACTGTCGGGCTTTGTCTCTCGACCGTTTGTCCATGAACAAGCGGCGAACAATACACCGCGCGACCTTTTGTATTATCGACCGGTCTGGCAGCCGACCAAGCCACTGGAAAGGCACAGCCAGGGAACGAAACATGTGGTGGTATTTGATAGTAGTGATACGCGTGATACGATTAGCGGGCTGCTTGAGGCAGAGCTGAAGCAACATGCCGAAGGGTCAGTCATTAGGGTTTCCGCCGGTCAAACGTATCAGATGTTAGGTTCCGATCATTACCAGATCAATGTCGAACAGGCCGCCGATTATGAGCAATTGTTCAAAGATTTACGGAGCCAGGGTTTCACCCCAACGCATATTGTCCACCTCTGGTCTCGGTTCTCCCATAGTGACCGAGAGCCGGTGGACAACCTGAGTGAGGGCCTCTATTCGGTTGTGTATCTGACCCAGGCCATCACCAAGCTTATGCCCGACAACAAAGTGTGGTGTCTATTTGGTGTGTCAGCCGAAGAGGGGCAGATTCGGCCTGAGAGCGATATGGTGGCGGGTTTGGCCAGGTCGTTGATCACGGTCAATCATCGCTTTGCGTTAGTGACGTTAAACCTGAGCATCAGCCTCAAAGCGCATGAAATAGCCGACATTCTTAGCCGTGAGCTACGAGCCAGGGCCAGAGGCGGCACTGAAATCCGCTATGAGGCTTCAGACCGATTGGAACGAAAGATTGTCAAGCTTGAAGCCGACCAAGCGGACGAGCAGGCAACTTGGTCGATCAAGCCAAACGGGGTCTATGTGATTAGCGGCGGGGCCGGCGGGTTGGGGATCATCTTTGCCAAGTATCTCGTTGAGCAGTATCAGGCCAGACTAATCCTGTTAGGTCGCTCGGAATTGACGGGAGCCAAGGCGGCTCAGGTCCAAAGGTTAAGGTCAACCGGGGCCGATGTCATCTATCTGCAAGCTGATGTAGCGAACATCAACGCGCTGGAAACGGCACTCAAGCAAGCCAAAGAAACATTGGGTCCCATCGATGGCGTGATCCATAGTGCCGGAGTTGAAGCAAAGACGGAATTCATGACGGCCGATCGCTCCAGTTTCGAAGAGACGCTACGGGCTAAAGTGCAAGGTACCCTCAATCTGGATCAGGTCACGAGCAATGAGCCGCTCAGTTTGTTCCTGCTCTTTTCCTCGCTGTCCTCCCTGGTTGGTGATTTTGGGCAGGGGAGTTATGCGGCCGGCAATCGATTTTTAGACAGCTTTGCGGTCGTCCGAGAGCGGCTGAGACAGCGGGGGCAGCGCAGTGGTCAGACGGTGGCCATCAACTGGCCTTACTGGGCCGACGGGGGCTTAGGCCAGGCTGAAACGTCACCCAATGATGACCTGAAACGCTTATACATCGATTATGCCGGGCTGCGGCCGCTAACCACCGCTGAGGGACTGAGCGCTTTCGAAGCTATGCGCCGGTTTAAGGCCGAGCAGATTATCGTGGCTGTGGGCGAGGTTGAGAAAGTCGCTCAGGTCCTGCACGTAGAGCAAAAACGAAGCAGCCCACACCAGCCAGCTTCAACTCAGGCCATTCCTGAGCAATCAGGGCTTCCTAAAGATGAACTGTTGGCAAAAACAGAGGCGTATCTCAGCCAAAAGCTGGCGGCCATCATCAAATTGTCACCCCACCAGATCAAGCGTGATGAATTGTTGGGGGCGTATGGAGTTGATTCAGTAATGATGATGGAGATGAATAGTATCTTAAGTAAAAAATTTACATCGCTGCCGGCGACCCTATTGTTTGAATATGATACAATTGAGAAGTTGGCCCGCTATTTTGTTGAAAACCATCGCCAGACCTTGGCAGCGATCTTTAAGTCCAAGCCGGAGACGGAAACAATAAAGATCGGCCAGAACCAGAATGGGAAGCCGACCGGCTACAGGTTCCCCGTTAATGCGAGAAGATCCGATCCTCAATTTCAATATGCAGTCCGCGAGAAGAATCGCGATGGTACCTCAGCCGATGTGGCCATTATCGGCCTTAGCGGGCGCTATCCTCAAGCCCAAACCCTGGCCGAGTTCTGGCAGAACCTAAAGGCCGGTCGGGATTGCATCACCGAAATCCCCGCCGCACGGTGGGACTGGCGGCGCTATAATAAAGCCTATCAGTCCCAACCGGGCCGAAGCCCCAGTAAGTGGGGCGGCTTTATAGCCGATGTCGATCACTTTGACCCCCTGTTTTTCAACATCTCGCCTCGTGAAGCTGAAATAATGGACCCCCAAGTGCGGCTGTTCCTGGAAGTCGCCTGGCAGACCCTGGAAGATGCCGGCTACACGCGCCAGCTACTGCATGAGCAGTTCCAAAGCCGGATTGGTGTCTTTGTGGGGGTAATGTGGGGTGAATATCAGTTGTACGGTCAGGACCAATTCAGCCTGAGTTCCTCGTATGCCTCCATCGCCAATCGGGTCTCCTTTTATCTGGACCTGCACGGCCCTAGCATGGCGGTCGATACGATGTGTTCGTCATCCTTAACCAGCATCCATCTGGCCTGTGAGAGTCTCAAACGGGGCGAATGTTTAGCCGCCTTGGCCGGAGGGGTCAATTTGTCCCTGCATCCCAACAAATACCTGCAATTGGCTCAGGGTGACTTTGTCGCCACTGATGGCCGCTGTCGCAGCTTTGGTGAGGGCGGCGATGGCTATGTGTCGGGTGAAGGGGTAGGCGCAGTACTACTCAAACCACTGGCTCAGGCTGAGGCAGATGGTGATCAGATTTATGGGGTTATCAAAGGCAGCAGCGTTAATCACGGGGGCAAAACCCATGGCTTTACTGTGCCTAATCCGGTCGCCCAGGGCCGGTTGATTGCCGAATCCCTGCACAACAGCGGCGTCCGGCCCGAGAGCCTCAGCTACGTGGAAGCGCACGGGACAGGGACAGCCTTGGGTGACCCCATCGAAATCCGCGGCCTGAGCCAAGCCTGGGGCGAGGATCTCCCCGCAGGGTACACCTGCGCCATCGGCTCAGCCAAGTCGAACATCGGCCACTTGGAGGCGGCGGCGGGCATTGCCGGGTTGACCAAAGTGCTGCTGCAGATGAAGCATGGCCAGTTGGTGCCGTCGCTTCATGCGGAGACGCTGAATCCCCACATCGATTTTGAAGCCACCCCGTTCAGAGTGCAGCGGGAGCTAACGGACTGGAAACGACCCGTTATTGAAGTGGAGGGGGAGCCGCGTGAATATCCGCGCCGGGCGGGTATCAGTTCCTTTGGAGCCGGAGGTGCCAATGCTCATCTCGTAGTCGAAGAGTATCGGGGCATACCTGAAGTAGGGAGTATGACGCAGGAAGTAAGCGATGAACCGCAGTTGATTGTGCTGTCGGCCAAGAATGAGGCCCGGCTGAAGGCGTATGCCCAACAGATGTTGGCCTTTATGGCGGAACGCTCCGATATTTCGTTGGCCAGTGTGGCCTACACCTTACAAATAGGTCGAGAGGCAATGGCAGCGCGGCTGGCCCTGGTGGTGTCTAGTGTTGAAGAATTCGTTGCGCGGTTAAGCCAGTACGAACAGCAGCAGAGTGGCACTGAAGGTGTTTACCAGGGCAATACCAAAACCAGTACCCTTAATGCAGAACCATTCATTGGCGGTAACGCCGGGAATGCCTTTATTACGATTGCGATGAATGAGAGAGACCTTGCTAGAGTGGCCCAACTATGGGTGTCTGGCGTTGAGATCGATTGGCGCTTGTTGTACGGGTCAGCAAAACCGGGCCGGATCACTTTGCCGACCTATCCTTTTGCCCGAGAGCGTTATTGGCTACCGAAGCGTGACAATGTTTTGGATGAGCCTGATGGCGACACGGTGATGCCCTATAGAGCCGATACCCAAGAAGAACCTGAGATTACTACCTTCCGACCCATATGGCATTCTGTTGAGACGCGCTTACCCCAAAACAGGGAAGCAACTCAACGAACCCTTCTGCTACTCTATCACGATCCGGAATTTGTTGAGGCTGCTCAGCAAACCCTGGAGGTTGAACAGCTGATCCCGGTCCAATTAGGACCGCGTCCGGCTGGGATGACGCCATCCACGTATGCAATCGATACCGAGCAAGCCCAAGATTACGTGACTCTATTCGGAAGATTGCAGGCGCAAAATATCAGACCTACTCATCTGGTCTATCAAGGGCAGAGTGATCCGGCAGGGTACCGCCGCAATGTTCGAGTGCTGCATCAGTGCGTTACCGCCCTCAAAACAACCCAACTGAGGCCGGAGAAGCTGCTCTTGGTGTATGGCCGGTCAGCGTTGGAGACCTTGCCTCACCTGGAAGCGCTGGGCGGATACGCCCGATCGCTGGAGTTAGGAGGGGTGAATTTCAGCAAAATTTGTGTCGAGGCCGAGCCGCCCGGCTACACAGCCCAATTGAAGGCTCTGGCTACTGAACTCAGCCAAGAGGATGATGGCGTCTTTCACGAGGTGCTTTATCGAAACAGTGAACGTCACCTCAAAGCCGTAGCTCCCCTGGAATTGTCCAATGCGGAATCCTCGCCGATCAAAGAGTCGGGGGTGTACTGGATCACCGGCGGCAGCGGCGGCTTGGGTATGGTTTTGGCGCGCCATCTGGCCGAACAGTATCAAGCGACCTTAATCTTAACCGGCCGCTCTGCCGTCAATGAAAAGATTGAGGCCAATCTAATCGCGCTGCGCCAGGTGGGTGCCGGCGAAGTGCTTTATCTGCCGGGCGATGTGACGGACCAGGCCCGGATGGCAGCGATCTTGGCCCGGATCAAGACAACCTATGGGCATCTGAACGGGGTGATCCACGCGGCCGGCATCCAAGGTTCAGGGACGGTTGACCAAAAGACGTGGGATGAGTTTGAACAGGTCCTGGCTCCCAAAATCGAGGGGACTGTGATTCTGGATGAGGTAACGAAAGCCGAGAATTTGGATCTGTTCGTGCTGTTCTCCTCGACGTCAGCGGTGGTGGGCGATTTTGGGCAAGGTGACTATGCTATCGCCAACCGTTTTTTAGATGAATTTGCTCATCGGCGGGCGCGGTTGGTGGAGCAAAAGCAGCGTCAGGGCCAGAGCCTGAGCCTTAACTGGCCCCTCTGGCGAGAAGGCGGAATGAAGTTCTCGCCTGAAGCGGAAAGGTTGTATCTGAAAAGCTCAGGCCAGCAGTTGCTGGAAAGTGAAGAGGGGATAGCGATTTTTGAGCAGAGCCTGAGCAGCTCGCAGCCACAAGTGATTGTATTCTCAGGTCAGACCCAACGGATTAAGCAGTTTTTGGGATTGGTCAGCCGTCGCCCTCCAGCCGATCCTCAGGGGGCGGGTGATAACATACCCGTCAACAACATTGACGTGACCGAGCCGGGTAAGCCTGGCTTGAACGAAGACAGAGTGAAACGATTCATTGTCGCTGACCTAAAACGGCAGGTATCAACTATCACTAAGGTCAAGGCAGAGCAGCTTGACGGTGACGAGAACCTGGGGACGTTTGGCTTCGATTCGATTATGTTGAAGCAATTAGCATTGGGCATCGAGCAGCAGTATGGGGTGGAACTGACGCCGGCACTCTTCTTTGAATACAGTAATCTCAACAGCTTGAGTACATTCTTGTCGGAGCAGCATCGAGAGGCGGTTTGGGCCTATTATCAGACGCAATCGGGTCAAACCAAGGCCACCCCAGCCGAAGCCGGCGTCGTCGAGAGCCAACCCATCGCGCCCAAGATTGTTACGGTTACCCAACCTATCGCTCCAGTTGCCGCTCAAGCGGTAGCCATTGTCGGCATTAGCGGCATTATGCCCCAGTCGCCCGATGTGGCGACTTTCTGGCAGCATCTGGCCGCCGGTCACGACTTGGTCACCGAAATCCCACCGGAGCGCTGGGATTGGCGGGACTTCTATGACCCGTCGGGACAAGACCCGCAAAAATCAGTATCAAAGTGGGGTGGCTTCATCCCGGATGTGGATCAATTCGACCCGCTCTTTTTCAAGATTTCGCCCCATGAAGCCGAGCTAATGGATCCACAGCACCGGCTGTTTCTGCAGACCGTCTGGCACTGCATTGAGGATGCCGGCTACCGTGCCTCTGATCTGGCCGGGCGTCAAGTCGGAGTCTATGTTGGGGTTCAGTTTCAGGACTACCAAGAATTGATGACCCACACTTTGGCTGAGAGCAGCGCCCAGATAGCCACCGGAAATAGCCACGCCCTGTTAGCCAATCGAGTCTCGTATCTGCTGGATTTACACGGTCCCAGCGAAGCCATCGACACCGCTTGTTCCAGTTCACTGGTGGCCCTGCATCGGGCCGTGCAGTCGATCCGCAGCGGAGAAATCGAAAGTGCGCTTGTGGGGGGAGTCAGTCTGACCCTGTCGCCGGTGATCTACGTGACTACTAGTCAAATGGGGGTGCTCTCACCGGATGGCCGCTGTAAAACCTTCGACAAGTCGGCTAACGGCTTTGTCAAAGGAGAAGGGGTCGGAGTGGTGCTACTTAAGCCACTGGCTCAGGCGCAACAGGATGGCGACCACATTTATGGACTTATCCGGGGCAGTGCCGAGAACCACGGGGGGCGAGCCACATCGCTGACGGCACCCAACTCGCAGGCGCAAGCCCAGCTCTTGGTGAAGGCGTATGAGAATGCTGGTATCGATATCGGGACGGTGAGCTACATCGAAGCCCACGGTACCGGTACCGAGTTGGGCGACCCGGCAGAAGTCGAGGGTTTGAAACGCGGCTTTGCGCAACTGAGCAAAAGACAAGGTCAGACCGTCGCCCGGTCGCACACCTGCGGCCTAGGCTCGGTCAAAACCAACATCGGCCATCTGGAGCCGGCGGCGGGCATGGCCGGGCTGTTGAAGGTGCTGCTGGCGATGAAACACCAGACTCTGCCGGCCAGCCTCCACGTTGAGGAACAGAATCCCTACATCGACCTGACCGACAGTCCCTTCTATCTGGTGACCGAAACGACAGCGTGGCAACCGCTGACAGATGAGACTGACCAACCCCTTCCCCGCCGAGCCGGGGTCAGTTCCTTTGGATTTGGGGGGTCTTATGCCCATGTCGTATTGGAGGAGTATCGGGAATCCGGGGCCAAGGAGCAGGCGTTAGGGGCCGGGCCGCAGGTGATTGTATTATCGGCCAGAAATGAGGAACGGCTGAGGGCGTATGCTCAGAACCTATTGGCTTATTTGGAAGCCAACTCGAATGTTTCGTTGGCCGAGATGGCCTACACCTTGCAGCTAGGCCGCGAGGCGATGGCAGCGCGGCTGGCTTTTATAGTCACCGACATCCTCATCTTACGCCAAAAATTGACGGCTTATCTGGAGGGTAATGATAGCGTAGAACAGTTTTACCAGGGACAGGTGAAACAAGCGCAAGACAGTATCACTCTGCTTAGTGATGATGACGACAGCCGAGCGTTGATCCGGCAATGGTTGGCGAAGGGCAAGCTGGAGAAGTTGGCTGCCGGTTGGGTCAAAGGGTTGGCAGTTGAGTGGTCTCTGCTGCATAGCCAGGAAAAGCCCACACGTATCAGTCTGCCGACCTACCCGTTTGCCAAAGAGCGCTATTGGCTACCTTCTGATGGCCAATTGACAATGGGTTATAACCAATTCACCATTCTTCATTCTCAATTCTCAATTGATCACCTTCATCCGCTGGTTCATAAGAATATCTCCGATTTGGAAGAGCAGCGCTTCAGTTCCACCTTCACCGGAGCCGAGTTCTTTTTTGCGGATCATCAGGTGCGGGGAGAGAAAGTACTGCCGGGGGTCGCTTATTTGGAAATGGCGCGAGCCGCCGGAGCGCTGGCTGTCAAAAATCAGGCGGTGTCCCGAGTTAGGGATATGGTTTGGCTTAGGCCGCTGGTAGTCAAGGCTGAGCCGATGGAAACGCAGATTGGGTTGTATCCTGCTGAGAACGGGGAGATTGTCTTTGATATCCGTAGTGGAGAGATGATTTACAATCAAGGGAGACTGGTGGTGGGGGGCGTGCGTCGTCCGGATCCGCTCGATATTCCCGCTATCCAAACCCGGTGCCGATCAACGGTTGAGGGGATAGCGTGTTACCGGCATTTCAGCGAGCAAGGTCTGATCTATGGCCCTGCATTTCGAGGGTTGGTGCAGATCAGCTACAACGAGGGGGAAATGTTAGCCCAACTGCGGCTGCCGGCTGGGGTGGACCCAGAAGGGTATAGTCTGCATCCAAGTCTGCTGGATGCGGCCTTGCAAGCACCCGCAGGCCTGAGCTTGAGTCAACCGGAAACCATGCAGACCACGCAGAGGGGCATTTATTTGCCGTTTGCCGTCCAAGAGGTCACGATGTATGACACCTTGCCGGAAAAGACATATGCCTATGTCACCTACAGCGCCGGAGTTGAGCCGAGCGGGCCGGGGGGTAAATATGATATAGTCTTAACGGACGAGCAGGGAGCCATCTGTGTTAGTCTGTTGGGTTTGACGGTTCGGCCGATAGCCCAGCCCACTGATATCGACCTGCTCTACAGCACGCTGGACTGGCAGGTCAAACCCCTGGTTGGAGATGACGAGGCTTTAAGTAAGGAACAAGCATCAGCTACCGTATTGTTAGTTGGCGTGGAGCAGTACATGGTTGAGCGGGTGTCCACAACCTTTAGTCAAGCTGAGGTGATCGCATTGGAGCCAACCGATAGTATGGCTTTGATGCAGCAGAGTTGGCGACAACTTAAGAGGATTGTCGAGGAAAAACCTCAGGCACCCTACTCTATTTTGATTGTGGCGACGGACAGCGTGGCCAGCTATATCTACGCACCGCTGGCGGGCTTGTTGAAGACAGCCCGGCTGGAACAGCCTCATATCCGGGGTAAGGTTATCACCGTTTCAAACTTGGAGACCGACAACCTCATAGCGTTACTGAACCGGGAGATACGGTCTAATAGCTTTGAGGAGGTGGAAATACGGTATGATGAAAGCAGCGTCCGAGCGGTCAAAACTCTGAGTGAGGTAGCGCTACCGGCTCCGGAAGAGAGAGTCTATCTCAAGCCAGGGGGTGTGTACTGGATTACCGGTGGGCTAGGAGGCTTGGGACGGATTTTCGCCCGCCGCCTACTTGAGCAAGGCGATAGTATCACGGTTATTCTGAGCGGTCGGTCGGCGTTGGATGAAGCCGGAGAGGCGTGCCTGGCGGCGTTGAACCAGACCGGGAGCACAGTTGTCTATCTACCGGTCGATGTCAGCGTGAAGGCCGATGTGGAGCGAACGGTGCGCACCATCGGCGAGCAGTACGGACCGCTGAAGGGCATCATCCACAGCGCCGGAGTGATTCGCGATAGTCTCATCATCAACAAGACCGAAGCTGAGCTAGAGACGGTGTTGGCTCCCAAGGTAACCGGAACAATCAATATTGATGCCGCCACCCAGGCCGAGCCGCTCGATTTTATGGTTCTATTTTCTTCTACCGCTGCGGTGCTGGGCAACATCGGCCAGGCCGACTACGCCACCGCCAATGCGTTTTTAGATGCGTTTGCCCAACATCGGCAACCCCTGGTAGAGAAGGGCCAGCGCTCAGGCCGGACCTTGTCCATCAATTGGTCATTGTGGGCCGAAGGCGGGATGACGATCGATGAACACGGCCTGACCTTAATGGAACACCAAATGGGCTTGACCCCGCTCGCCACCGCAGCCGGTCTCCAGGCTTTTGAGGCGATGATGGCTTCAAGCCACAGACAAGTGTTGGTTGCGGCCGGTGTTGTCGCCAAACTCAGAGGCAGGCTCTTGGCTGACGGCCATAGACCGCCAGAACCCAGACCAACTCCGGAACGAGACGCAGGTGATATTTCTCAATTGGCCGAAAAAATTCAAATCGACTTGACGCAAACTGTATCTGAGCAATTGAAGATTAAAGTTGATGACCTGGCCGGCGATGAAAATCTGAGTGAGTATGGTTTTGACTCGATTAGCCTGACCGAGTTGGCTAACCGGCTCAATGCCGGCTATCAGTTAGACCTCATGCCGACCCTCTTTTTTGAGCACAATACCTTGGTCTCTCTCAGTCGTTACCTGGCGGAGCATTACCCTGATCAGTTGGGGCATTATTATCAGGTCACCTCAACCCCTAAAGCTGAATCGGTCCCCATGCTCCCACTACCGCCGAAACCGGTGGCAAAAGCCCGTTTTCTCTCAGCGACCAACCCTCGTGCCGGCACCGACCCGACAACTCGACCAGAGGGCATCGCCATCATTGGGATGAGTGGGCGGTTGCCGGGGTCGCCGGATTTGGACACATTTTGGCAGCATTTGGTCACGGGCCAGGACCTGATCACCGAAATTCCGTCGGAGCGCTGGGACTGGCGAACCTACTACGGCGACCCCCACACCGATGCCAACAAGACCCGGGCTAAATGGGGCGGCTTTATACCCGATGTTGATAAATTCGATGCGGCCTTCTTTAAGATCTCGTCTCGCGAAGCCGTGTTGATGGACCCCCAACAGCGCCTCTTTTTGCAAACGGTCTGGCACTGCATTGAGGATGCCGGCTACCGACCCGGTGCTCTGGCTGGTACACAGACCGGTGTCTTTGTCGGCGTGGCCGGGCATGAGTATCAAGGACTGCTGCAAAACCATCTAACCACCGTGGAGGCGTATGGGGCCACCGGCTTAAGCCACGCGGTGCTGGCTAATCGAATCTCCTACCTGCTGGATCTACACGGGCC
This sequence comes from Anaerolineae bacterium, assembly GCA_020433805.1. Classification (GTDB taxonomy): domain Bacteria; phylum Chloroflexota; class Anaerolineae; order 4572-78; family J111; genus JAGRBY01. The sequence continues at coordinate 19,428 of JAGRBZ010000046.1, read as the reverse complement.
CAGCGAGCCGATTGATACGGCATGCTCCAGTTCGTTGGTGGCCATCCATCGAGCGATGGAAGCCTTGCGGAGTGGAAGTTGTGATTTGGCCCTGGCCGGTGGGGTGAATGTCCTACTGTCTCCCTTGCCCTACCTGGCCGGCAGCAAGGCCGGGATGCTGGCCGAGGATGGCCGGTGTAAGACGTTTGACCACCGGGCCAACGGCTATGTTCGGGCCGAAGGGGTCGGGGCTATTTTCTTGAAACCGTTGGCCCAGGCCGAAGCCGATGGCGACCAGATTTATGCCGTTATCCGAGGCACATCTGAGAATCATGGGGGCCATGCTAACTCATTGACCGCGCCTAACCCCAAAGCACAGGCCGATTTGCTGATCAGCGCCTATCAACGGGCTAATATCGATCCGACCACAGTGAGTTATATTGAGACCCACGGCACCGGCACCTCCTTGGGCGACCCAATTGAGATCGATGGTCTGAAGCAAGCCTTCGATACCCTGTATCAACAAGGGCATAAAGAAAGTCCGGCCCGTCCGCACTGTGGACTGGGGTCGGTTAAAACCAATATCGGTCATCTGGAAACCGCGGCCGGGATTGCCGGGGTGTTGAAAGTGCTGTTGGCGCTGAAACATCGAACCCTGCCGGCCAATATCAACTTTGAAGCACAAAACCCTTACATTGACCTGACCGACAGCCCCTTTTTCCTGGTCACCGAAACCCAAGCCTGGCAGCCGCTGCTTGACGAGGCTGGACATCCCCTCCCTCGACGGGCGGGGGTCAGTTCCTTTGGCTTTGGCGGAGCGAATGCCCACGTGGTGCTGGAGGAATATCAGGCATCAGGAATAGGAAAGCGGGGATCAGGGATAGGACCGCAGTTGATTGTGTTGTCGGCTAGGAATGAGGAGCGGCTCAGGGCTTATGTACAGGAACTGCTAACCTATGTAGAAGCCAATGCCGACGTTTCCTTGGTTGAGATGGCCTACACCTTGCAGGTCGGACGCGAGGCGATGGAGTGTCGGCTGGCATTTGTGGGGCATAACCTGGCCGAGGTACGACACAAACTCACTGACTATCTTGAAGATAGGACAGAAAATATCTACCAAGGTCAATTGAAAGCCGACCAAGCGCGGCTCGAGCTGTTAACCGAGGGCGTCGAGGCCAAAGTTTTTGTCGAGATGCTCATCAAGAGCGGTAAATTGGATAAGCTAGCTCAATTGTGGGTGTCGGGCGTTGAGCTTGAGTGGTCTCTGCTGTATCGCCAGGAAAAGCCTCATCGGATCAGTTTACCAACTTATCCATTTGCTCGAAAGCGACATTGGTTTGATAGTTTGCAGGATATCACTGTTCCGCCAATTGCCGGGACTAACCCTAAGATGATATCGCCTCTAACAGTCCAAAAAGAACCATCGCTGTGGGAAAATGAAGCAATGCGGCAAATAACCCAGAATTATCAGGGACAATCAGTGCAGATGCAGGTGATAGAGGATGCGATTGCCCTGGTGACGATGACGGATAGGGCCTCGAAAAATATGTTTTCCGAGGAATTGGTGTTGGGGCTGCATAAGCAGTTGTTTGCCATTCAGCAGAATAAGCCGATCAAAGTCGTCATCCTAACCGGCTACGACAATGTTTTTTGTATGGGCGGCAGTCAAGAAAGCCTGGTGGCGATAGCCGAAAGACGGGCTGATTTCACCGATATGCCGCTGTTGTATCGGGGCTTGTTGGAGCTTGAAGTGCCGGTCATCACCGCCATGCAGGGCCATGCCTTTGGGGGCGGGTTGCTCTTTGGCCTGTACGGCGACATTGTAGTTCTGTCAAAAACGGGTGTGTACAGCGCCAACTTTATGAAGTATGGCTTTACGCCGGGCATGGGCGCGACTTACATTTTGGGCGAGAAGCTGGGGCAAAACCTGGCCACGGAGATGATGTATACGGCCAAGATGTTTGAAGGGGAGCAACTCCAAGCACGGGGCGCATCGGTGATGGTTTGTGACCAAGATAAGGTGCTGAACGAAGCGCTGCAAATTGCTCGACAACTGGCTCAGAAGCCCAGGCAGGCCTTAACAGTCTTGAAAAAGGAGTTGTCCGGACGCATCCTAACAGAGTTGATGTACCACATTGAGCGGGAAGTGGCGATGCACTCGGCTACCTTTGGTACGGATGAAGTCAAGGCGGCCATCGAGACCCATTTTGAGCAAGCTAAAGGCCATCACCCGCAGCGGATCACCTTGAAAACGGCAGAGACAGAATTTACCTCTGCCGCCAAGGAGCCTGAGACGAGGCGACCGGGCAAGCTCAAGTTAACTATCCCCCATAACCCGACCGCAACCAGGACGACCCAGCCAAAATCGAATGATCCGGTCACCCCAGATAAAGCTATGTTGGTGAGACCAAGGGCCGGATCGGTCAAGGCACAGTTGACGGCCATTCTTCAGGCTGTACTGCTCTTAGATGACGCTGAGATTGATGACCAGACTGTGTTTCAAGACCTGGGGGTAGACTCGATTGGCGGGGTGGAAATCATTCGAGAGGTCAATAAAGCCTTTGGCATACAGTTGGAAGCGGTGACGCTGTACGACCATTACAACCTGGACAAGTTGAGCCGGTTTGTCGAACAAGCGTTGGCCGAGCAACAGCCTACCCGCAGCGAGGCTGTTCTACCGGCACCGACACACGAGGTTGCTGAACGGGTGATTGCAGAAGTGTCAAGCGTGGTTAAGCCGACCGACAACCTGCCGACTGAGGTACGGGAATGGTTAACCTCAAATGGAAAAACACAACCGACGACTACGACTGAATCCAGTGCAACCGCTAGAGCCGAGGCGACCGATATCGCCATCATTGGCATGTCTGGACGCTTCCCGGAGGCAGATGATCTGGAGACCTTCTGGCAGAACCTAGCCAATGGGGTCGATAGCATCAGCCAAGTGCCGGCCCGCAAGTGGGACGTAGCCCGTTACTCTGACCTCGATCCGTACGCACCCGGCAAATCCTACAACCAATGGCTAGGCAGCCTGACCGATGAGGACAAGTTTGACGCCGCCTTCTTCAATATTTCACCACGGGAAGCCGAGCAGATGGATGTCCAGCAGCGGCTGTTTCTAGAAGAAGCCTGGAAAGCCCTGGAAGATGCCGCTTATGCACCTCACACATTGAGTGAGACCCACTGTAGTATCTATGTGGGAGTGGGCCAAGGTGATTATCATCACAACCTTCCGGCTGATGCAGCACTTGATGCCTACACCTTTATGGGGGCAGCGCCGTCTGTCTTGACCGCCCGACTGGCCTATCATCTGAATTTGAAAGGAGCCAGTATGGCTATCGACACCGCTTGCTCCTCGTCGCTGGTGGCCATCCACAAAGCCTGCCAGAGTCTGCTGAGCGGTGAAAGTGAGTTGGCCCTGGCCGGGGGGGTCTATGTCGGCACCACCCCGCAGATGCACATTCTGACCAGCAAAGCCATGATGCTGGCTGCGGATGGTCGCTGCAAGACCTTTGACCAGCAGGCGGATGGCATGGTGATCGGTGAGGGGGTTGGGGTGGTGGTCTTAAAGAAACTGGATCAGGCTATTCAAGATGGTGATCCCATTTATGGGGTGATCAAAGGGTCGGGCATCAACCAGGACGGCAGGACAAACGGCCTTACCGCACCGAGCGTGGAGTCGCAACAGCGGTTGGAAACACAGGTGTATGAACAAGCAGGTATCGACCCCGGCAGCATCACCCTGGTGGAAGCCCACGGCACGGGTACTAAATTAGGTGACCCGATTGAGGTGCGAGCTTTGACCAATGCCTTTAGACAATACACGGACACGAGCGGGTACTGTGCCATCGGGTCGGTCAAGACCAACATTGGTCATACACTGATGGCAGCGGGCGTAGCTGGGGTAATTAAAGTGTTACTGGCCTTGAAACACAAGCAACTGCCGCCCTCGCTTCATTTTGAGCAATCTAATGAGCATATTGATTTTGAAAACAGCCCCTTTTATGTGAATACCGAATTAAAGAATTGGGACGTCGCCAGTGGCCCGCGCCGGGCGGCGATCAGTTCCTTTGGCTTCAGCGGAACCAATGCCCATTTGGTCATTGAGGAATATCAAAGACCAGGGATGAGCAGTCAGGAAACGAAAACAGGACAACCGCAGTTGATTATACTGTCGGCCAGGAATGAGGAACGGTTAAACGTGTACGCTCAAAAGATGGCAGCCTTTTTGGAGCGAATGTTATCGCCGAATTTGGTTGACCAAAAGCTCGGTAGCGTGACCCGTATTCCGGTCATTGAGCAAGCGGTGCGGACAATGGTTTCAGAAATAATAGGGACTGCACCTGGTGCGATCGAGCGTGAGCAGCCCTTTGAGGCATATAGTTTTGATCCGGTACAACTGATTCACCTAAAAACGATGATTGAGGAGCGATATGATCGCGAACTGCCCCTCACGCTGTTTTCAAGGCATACGTCGGTGAGATACCTGGCGCAGCACCTGGCCTCGCTTGAAGCAGAAGATGGGCACAGCCATCAAGCGGACTCGCCGCCGGTATTATCACTAACCAGCCTGGCTTACACCTTACACGTGGGGCGAGAGGCGATGGAGAGTCGGTTGGCTCTCGTGGTGGTCAGTATCGAAGAATTAGTGAAGCGATTGCGCCAATTCGTGCAGAAACAAGCCACCTTCGAGGGGGTATATCGAGGCGATACCCAGACAAACCATCTTGCCTCAGAATTGGTGATGGGCGGGGAGGCCGGTGCCGCCTTTGTCAGGGATACCATCCGTAACCGAGATCTTGATCGGCTGGGCCAATTATGGGTATCGGGCGTTGAGCTTGATTTGTCTCTACTCTATGGCCCGGAAAAACCCCGCCGGATCAGTTTGCCGACCTATCCTTTTGAGAAGAAACGGTATTGGTTATCTAGTTCCAACCAGACACAACCAAGCCCTAAGGTGGTTCCAGACACCCAAGAGGTACCCAAGTCGAAGGCTATGTCCAATCTCAATCAACGGCTGATGCTGGCCGAAACCTGGATTGAGCAAGCTTTGCCGACTGAAGAGGTCGATTGGGTGCAACACATCAGCCGACAAGGGCCTAAGCACATTCTGGTTGTGTACGAAGATCAACAAGATTATGAAGCCATGCAAAGATTGTTGAGTAACCTGGTGGAGATCTGGTCAGAGATTGGTCAATCCGGGGCGCTAACATATCGGTTCGTTCACGTTGCCTCCGGACAACCAAAGACAACAGAGAATGAGAGTTTCGCGCTAAATAAAAACAATTCAGACCAAATTGAGCGGTGGCTCCAACGACTGAAAAATGAAGCGCAATGTCCCGATGTGATTTTCTTTTTGGGACACCCTTTAGAAGAGGGGCTGCCGGTCGATACGCTTCCGCTGTTCAATGATGACAGAAATGAGATTCGTTTCTTTTATCACATGATTCAAGGGATGATGAAACACGCTTGGGGAAAATCGGTGCAGGGATATTACCTGTTTGAGCGTGGTGAAGATCATCCTCGACCAGAATTGGAGGCGCTCTCAGGTCTGGTCCGTGCTATCAGCATGGAAAATCCGGGACACATTTACAAAACCATCGACATTGACCCCACGCTCAGTGCCGACCAAAAGGCCATTGTGCTTGTCAATGAATGGCTGCTGGATAACCCGGATGAGCCGGGGATACGCCCTCTGCCAATGGTCCGTTACCAGGGCCTAACCCGCTATGTTAGTTTGCTTAGAGAAATAGAAGCGTCATTATCCGAGCCAACCCCGGTTTTTCGGGCCGGGGCAGTCTATTTGATAACCGGTGGCCTGGGAGCAATTGGTCAACCGTTGGCGGAGTATTTGTCTAAGACCTACCAGAGCACCTTGATTATCTTGGGCAGAAGCGACCTAACCGAGGCCAGACGCCGCCAGATACAACAGATTGAACAATACGGCGGCAAGGTGTGGTATTATCCGGTCGATATTACCGCTCGATTGGCATTGCAGGCGGCTTTGGCCCGCGCCAAAGCAAAGGTTAATCAGATTGACGGGGTGATCCACCTGGCGCGGCTGGTTGAAGATGATTTGATCGTCAATAAGCCGTTTGAGGCATTTGAGCGAGTGATGGCGGCCAAGGTTGAGGGAACCCTCTATCTGGATGAAGTCACCCAACACGAGCCGTTGGACTTTTTTATCATGTTTTCCTCGATGGCGGCGTATGGTATCAAAGGCTCGCCTGACTATGCCTACTCGACGGCCTTCCAAAACGCATTTGCCACATGGCGGGAAAGACAGATGCAGGCCGGGCGGCGCTCAGGTCGAACCCGGGCGTTGTGTTGGGGCCAGTGGGCGATGGATGGCTATTCTAATGAAGCCCGCAACGAGCGGCTCAAGCAGATGGGCTTTGATTTTCTATCACTGGAAATCGGGCTAACGGTGCTGGCGCAGAGTCTGTCACGGGATGAGGTCGTTATCGGTGCCATTGCCGTTTCCGACATACGAAAAATCAGGCAGCTATTTGGCCTCTTGCCGGAACACGAGATGGGGATTGAGGATGGGAATGCAGCACGGATTGATGAAATGTTGCGAGCGTTACAGACCAGTCCGCAGAATGAGACAGAGATCTTTAGGCAACTGGCGGCCATAGATCCGAGTGCGTTCTCTGAGCAGCAGATAGAAATGTTACACACGCATATCCTGAGTCGAACAGCAACGGGAGAAAAGTCTGGCCCCAACGGCCGCAACGATGAAGGTGCGCCAGCCAATGGCGCGATAATGTCAGATCCTTTGGATGTTCGAGACGTGATTTTGACCACGCTCAAACGGACACTCAAGCTTGACGATGAGACACTTGCTCCCCGGAAAAGCTTTCAGGATTACGGTCTGGATTCAATTACAGGCATGCAGTTGAGTACCGCTTTGGAACAAGCTCTCGGCATTGAGATACTCCCCCGCTGGTTGATCGATTATCCCACACTGGACCAATTAACCGCCCATCTTCAGGCCATCATAGAAGACGATATCATTGAAGCCAAGAATGGAGGAACATCATGATAACGGAGGATCGTAACCGGGCTGTTAACGAAAAGTTGGGCAGCCTGTTGTCGCTCCAGGCTGCGACCGGTCGAGAGACGGTGGCAATGGACTCATTGGCCTCGAAACGTAACGATCCGGCTGAGAGGTCGCTCACCTTCAGCGTTATCTTTTTTTCCGATGCCAATCAAACGCCGGACCATAAATATCAATTGGTCTTTGATATCGCCACATTTGCCGATCAGCACGGTTTTCAGGCGGTCTGGATGCCGGAACGCCATTTCCATCCCTTTGGCGGAATTTATCCAAACCCCTCGGTACTGGCTGCCGCCCTGGCGATGAAAACCCAACAGATTCGGTTGCGGAGCGGTTCGGTGGTTTTGCCGCTCCATCATCCGCTGGAGGTGGTGGAAGCCTGGGCTATGATCGATCATTTGTCCGGGGGGCGGGTGGACCTGGGCTTTGCCAGCGGCTGGAATCCGAACGATTTTGTCCTATCACCCACCACCTATGCCAACTTAAGAGAGGTCTGGCAGCAGCGCATCCCTCTAGTCCAGCAGCTATGGCGGGGAGAGACCATGACATTCATGAATGGGCAGGGCGAGGAGGTTGCGCTTCAGGTCTATCCCAAGCCGCTTCAAGCCGAACTGAATGTGTGGTTGACGATTTCGAAGTCGGTCGATAGCTTCCGGTATGCGGGGTCTCAGGGCTACCATGTGTTAACTATGCTCCAGGGCATCGATCTGAATGAATTGGGCCAGAAGATTCAAGTGTACCGGACCGCCCGTCAAGAAAACGGCTTCGATCCGGCTGAAGGCATCGTGACCTTGATGTTACATACCCTGGTTCATCGAGACTTAAAGACGGTCGAGGCAGCGGTCCGTGAGCCGTTTTGGGCCTATATCAAGAGCGCCCTGACCGGGCATGTCCAACAGGTGGCCAAAGATCAGCGTCCCGGCGAGGCAGAACTTAACAAAATGGTTGACTATTCGTACGAGCGGTATTTCAAGACTGGGGCCTTGTTTGGCTCGGTGTCAGATGCCGAGAAGGTCGCCGAGAAGGCCAGGTCAGTCGGCGTCAATGAGATCGCCTGTTTAATGGATTTTGGCGTTGAGCACGCGGTGGTGATGGACTCGTTAGCCTACTTAAAGGCGTTAAAGAATAGCGTAACGAGGAGTGCCAAATGCTAACCAAGACTCCGATCGGCAGCAAAAGAAAAGAGGTTGACCGATTTCTTGAACAGTTCAGAGGTAAAACTGGCTCCCATCAACTCCAGCCCCGGTGGCCGTCCCCTTCGACCATCGAGACAAAAAATGAGGTATTGATCGCAGAAGATGAGATCGCCATCATTGGGATGGCCGGCCGGTTTCCCGACTCACCCGATTTGGAAAGCTTCTGGGAAAATCTAAAAGCGGGCCGTCACCTCGTTCATCAAATGCCCTCTGATCGCTGGAGCCGGCTAGAGGCCGGTGGCGATCCTAACACGGACGACCTGCCCCCCACGGTCAATCACATCGGCAGCATCAGCAACATTTTTAGGTTCGATGCCCGGCTGTTTGGCATCTCACCCCGTGAAGCCGAAGCCATGGACCCTCATCAAAGGGTGTTACTGGAAGTAATCTGGGCTACTTTGGAGCAGGCCGGTTATGCGCCGGCTCGCTTGTCGGGTACCAAAACCGGAGTTTTTATGGCGATGTATAACCCGGATTTTCTCGCCTATAGCCAGAAAACAGCCAGGGATAAAGCCAGCCAACCTTACCTGGCGACCGGAGCCGGGTCTCTCATTAGCAATCGCATTTCCTATCTTTTTAACCTGCATGGGCCAAGCGAAATTGTGTCAACCGCCTGTTCCAGTGCGCTGGTGGCCTTGCATAAAGCCGGTCAGGCCATCCGGGCGGGCGATTGTACAATGGCCTTGGTGGGAGGCGTGAGTTTACTATTATCCCCGGAACGGTTGCAGATCCTGAGCCGCTTAGGGATTTTGTCGACGGTCGGCTATTGCGCCCCCTTTGATCCAAATTCCCCCGGTGAAGTGATGGGCGAAGGGGTGGGTGCTGTCTTACTCAAGCCTTTGTCTCAGGCCAGACGCGATGGAGATACAATTTATGCCCTCCTAAAAGCGACCGGCACAAATCATCATGGCAATGTCTCAGGGTCATTTACCATGCCAAGTGTGCAGGCGCAAAGAGAATTAATCGTTGATACCTATCGACGAGCGCAGATCGATCCTCGCACAATCGGTTTTATTGAAGCGCATGGCTCAGGAAATATCAGCGGCGATGCGGTGGAGATTCGCGCCTTTGACCAAGCATTTGCCACATTGGCCCAAGATCAACAAGCCATTTTGGCTAAGCAGTTTTGCGGCATCGGTTCGGGCAAGGGGAACACGGGTTTTCTGGAGGCGGCCGGGGGCATGGCCCAGCTATTTAAAGTGATATTAGCGATGCAGCAGCGTACGCTCCCGGCCACAATCAATTTTAAGTCCACGGATGAGACGCTGCATCTCGAACAAAGCCCCTTCTACATTGTCGACAAAACGCATCCTTGGGAGGCACTCCGCGACGAAAAGGGGCAAGCCTTACCGCGACGGGGCGCGTTAAATGCTTACGGGCTGGGCGGTACGAACGCCCATATCGTGTTGGAGGAGTATGTTCAACCGGAATCCGAACGCCGGCGTCGTGAAACAACGGTCGACACCCCACAGTTGATTGTTTTGTCGGCGAAAAACGAGGATCAACTGCGGGAGATGGTTAATAATCTTCTTCTCTATCTAAATCGTCAGCCACAATTTGCGCTTCACGCTTTAGCCTCGATAGCCTATACCTTGCAAGTGGGACGAGCGGCGTTGGAGCACCGGCTGGCCTTTATCGTCACTGACCTTGGCGACTTACGCGCGAAATTGGCCATCCATTTGGCCGGTGAAGGAGAGATTGAGCATCGTTATGAGGGGAAAGCTGAAAAAGAACAGATAAAGGTCAACGCCTTTGCCCAGGATGAGGATTTACAAGAAATCGTCATCCGATGGCTCATCAAAGGTAAATTGGTTAACGTGGCTCAATTGTGGGTGTCCGGTGTCGAGATTGATTGGCGTTGGTTGTATCCCGATCAAACACCCCAACGCGTTAGCTTGCCAACCTATCCTTTTGCCGGAGAGCGATATTGGATATCCCCTGACGAACCCGGACGAATGAATAATGAAAAAAACAATTCATCCTTCATCTTACACCCGCTGGTTCATCGGAACATCTCGACATTCACCGGACAACGCTACAGCACCACCCTCACCGGCGCTGAGTTCTTCTTGAATGATCATCGCGTACGGGGTGAGAAAGTGCTGCCGGGGGTGGCCTATTTAGAGATGGCCCGGGCGGCCGGCGCGATGGCAGTCAGTGATGCCTCCATCACGCAGCTCAGAGAGGTGGTTTGGGTTCGACCGTTGGTGGTCAAGGACAAACCGGTGGAGGTCGACGTGGATCTGCATCTCGATGAGCGGGACGAGATCGGCTTTGCGGTCAGCAGTCACTATCAACAAGAGCGCGTGGTGTTTTGTCAAGGCAAGCTGGCGACTGCGGAAGCGAGCCTGCCGCCGCCATTAGATATCCAGGCCATTCAGGCCCGCTGTCAATCCGAGGTTTCTGGCGCAGACTGTTACTCGTTTTTTCGAGAACAGGGCATGGCCCACGGTCCGGCCTTACAAGGCATGGTTCACCTCAGTTACAACGAGCGCGAGGCCCTGGCCCAACTGCGGCTCCCGGCGGCGGTGCCGCGTGAAGGTTACAGCCTTCATCCGAGCTTGTTGGATGCTGCTTTGCAGGCCACGATCGGCTTGGTCATCAGCCAGTATGGTCAGAAGCAGCCAAGCCTTTATCTGCCCTTTGCCCTCCAGGGTGTCGACATTTATAACGCCCTACCTGATAACGTCTATGCCTATGCCCGGTACAACTCCGGTGTTGAGCCGAGTGGTAGAGGGGTTAAATATGATATTACGCTGACCGATGCGCAAGGCGCTATATGTGTCACCTTACAAGGCTTTACGGCGCGCGCTATGGCTGGGCTGTCTCACGCCGACGTTTTATATTTCAGCCCAGACTGGCAAGTCAAACCCCTGGCTGACGGTGGCGATGACGCCGGCCAGGCCCCGACGGCCAATACCTTGCTTTTGATTGGATTGGAACCAGCCCTGGTTGAAGCTATCGCGGCAACCTTCGATGAGGTCGAGGTTCTCTCGCTGCCGGAGGTGGGGACTGATATGGCCGAGACAGTGTCGAGTCTGCTGCAAACGAGTTGGGCGCAACTCAAAGGCATCCTTCAAGAAAGATCCACCCAATCTGCCCACCAAATTTTGGTGGTGGCCGTCGACACCGTTGAGCGGTATCTGTATGCCCCTCTGGCAGGGTTGCTGAGGACTGCCCGGCTGGAACAGCCTTATCTCCGGGGCAAGGTCATCACGGTGGCTAGTCCGGATAAAGATACCCTGCTGTCGCTGCTGAGCCGGGAGATGAGTGCAAGCAGTTTCCGAGAGGTAGAGGTGCGCTATGACGCAGCCGGAATCAGAACGGTCAAAACCTTGCGCGAGATAGAGGTCAATGGTCAGGTACCGGGCGCGTATCTTAAGCCGGGCGGAGTCTACTGGATCACCGGTGGACTGGGCGGACTGGGTCGGATTTTTGCGCGCCACTTGCTGGAGCGGGGCGACAACATCACCATTATCCTGAGTGGACGATCTAAGTTGGACGAAACCGGTCGGCAACACCTGGTAGCCCTGAACCAGGCCGGGGGAACGGTCGCCTACCTGCCGGCCGATGTCGGCGTGAAAGCCGACGTGGAGCGGGTGGTCCGCACTATTCGCACCGAGTACGGCCCTCTCAGCGGCATCCTCCACAGCGCCGGGATCATCAAAGACAATAGCCTGGTCAACAAAACCGAATCCGAAATTGCTGCGGTCCTGGCCCCCAAAGTGAGCGGCATCCTCCATATCGATGCCGCGACCCGGTTCGAGCCGCTCGACTTTATGGTGCTCTTCTCTTCGCTGGCCGGGGTGTTGGGCCAGAGCGGTGTGGCCGATTACGTCTCGGCCAATCTCTTTTTGGATAGCTTTGCTCATCACCGCCAGACCCTGGTCGAGACCGGGCAGCGAGCGGGTCGGACGCTATCTATCAATTGGCCGTTATGGGCCGAGGGCAAAATGGTGACCATCGATGTGCAAAGCTTGGCAACAATGGCCCACTTGACAGGGATGACGGCGCTCGCAACTGAAGCCGGCCTCCAAGCCTTTGAGCTTGTGATGGCTTCAACCCAGCCACAGGTTGTGGTCGCAGTCGGCACAGCCGACAAGCTGAGACATAGACTGTTACCCCAGAGCATTGCCCCTTCGGAGGACATTGTGCCTCTACAGCCGGGCACCAATGTGGACGGTCTACTGCGTGAAAAAATTCAGGCTGACCTGACCAGAGTGGTGGCGACATTATTAAAAGTTAGCGCTCAGGATCTGGCCACAGATGAACCGCTTAATGATTACGGCTTTACTTCCATCGCCCTGACCGAGTTCGCCAATCAGCTCAACGAAACTTATAATTTGGACTTAATGCCAACCGTATTCTTCGAGTACAATACCCTAGCCTCAGTGAGCGGCCACCTCGCTGAAAACTATATGGATATATTGGAGCAGCATTACCGCGTCGAATCAGACTCTAAGTTGGCGACTTTTCCACAGGGTACGCCGTCGATCCCGGTTTCAAATGCCCGTTTCCGACCGGCGAAATCACGGTTGGCGCTTCCCCCCGACGACTCCGAAAAGGTGGCGGGACATAGCCCTCTGGTGACGTTTCGGTCAACAGGAAGCCGCCCGCCCTTCTTTTGTGTTCACCCCTGGGCCGGAATGGTCTATCCCTATTCTGAGTTGGCCACCGGACTGGGGCCAGACCAACCCTTTTATGGGCTGCAGGCGGCCGGTCTCTATCAGGAACCGCACACCTCGATTGAAGCGATGGCCGGTTATTACCTGTCTGCGCTGCGTGCCGTTCAGCCGGCACCACCTTACCTGTTGGGTGGCTGGTCGCTGGGTGGCCCAATTGCTTTTGAGATGGCCCAACAACTTCAACGGGCGGGTGAAACAGTGGCCCTACTGGCTCTATTTGACGCGCCGGCGCCGATACATTCTTCAACCTCAAATAAAATGGCCCTGGCCAAATTCCTGGCGACCGAAGCCGGACCTTACATCTGGCCCTATATCTTTGATTATGTTCGATTGAAAGCCTCACTATTGCCCTTGACCGATATACCGGACGACCCCATAGATAAGAACAAATCCAACTTCTTAAGCCGTGGCTGGTGGATAAGCCGAACTGTGGCCAAAGAAATTTATTCGCTGACCTCATCCCAATCAACTGCACGCCGGATTTTGGCTATACTAAAAGCTAGCAGGCTGGCACTATCCATCTATGAGCCACAGCCCTACTCCGGACGGGTTACGCTCTTTCGTGTACTGCCATCGGCCGGACCGAACGAGGCGAACCCAACTCTGGGCTGGAGTCAACTGGTTGAGCCAGAGGTGGCCGTGCATTACGTGCCGGGCCATCATTTCAACCTGATGAAAAAACCCCACGTGCAGGTTCTGGCCAGCCAGATGAAAATCTACATTGATCAGATACAATCAAAATGATTAGGAGTTACGCACTTGACACCTGCTTATGTCATTTCGTAGCCCAAGGCGGAGAAATCCCTATAGCATCGGCTTGCAAACAACGTTCTCAGGGATTTCTCGTTGTTCCTCCTCGAAACCTGTCCTGAGCTTGCCGAATGGATGACATGCCAACTGCGTAAGTCATAATAATATCATACTGTCACCAAGGTACTATTTTCTTATCTGTCGTGTGTGTTAGAACACAGAAAAATCTCTGCTTTTCTGATATAAATAAAAGCGTATAGATGGACTGTATTCGAGTTGGGGAATATGCTTAGGCCATTTGGCTTACCATAGCAGTCACAGGCTTTGGGATAAGATATAGGGTTATAGACCATCTGGCTAATAGAAAATTGTGGTACGAATGGGTATACTGGTAACGGTGTAATGTAGACGTCCGGAATTATTCCTTGTTGTTTCGGAAAGCTGTACCGAACTACGTGTCCTAACTAAACACATGCGGAAGATTTGTCAATCTCAAATAATTAGGACTCGTCCATCAATAACTTTACTGTATTAGGAACCTGAGTTCGATAATTAAAGACGCAACTGTCATTTCGTAGCCCCTTCGACTGCGCTCAGGATAAACTCCGGCGAAGAAATCCCTTAAACATTTCAAGACATGAGGCATTCGCAGGAAAAAATGAACATCGTTGCTTCAAATTTTTCCAATCGGACACCGTTTCAGGCGTAGTGCCACAGGGATTTCTCCGCTGCGCTGCGAAATGACATGAGACGATCTGTTTCCAATCTCCCAAACGGAAAAGTAAATCGTGGACAGTTTCTTAACTTTATCCTGGCCACAGAACTTCATAAAATGCCACTTCTACTTGTGCCGCAAATAACTGACTTTTACCAGCCAACAGTTGATTTCAATAATCCGAATTTCAAAAACAAACATTTTTTGATACCCAACCTTATAGTCGTGTGCCTGTGTAATATCCCTATGCATCCAAATTTTGGATTGTAGATTGCTTTTAGGACCGGCTACGATCAGTCAATGACCTGTTCTTTTGCTATTTTTGCTTTGGTGACCACGCGAGCACCACAAAATAGATAGGATAAAATAGACTCAGAGAGTCAGGTGAGAGACTGCGAGAGTCAACCGGTAGCTTCTCATAATCGTTTTCCGTTATGCTTTTTTAGCAGAGGGACGATTATAAAAGTGCTCACTCTCATTGTCACCAGCGGTTTAGTAAGCCTTTTTAGACCGTCTCATTGCGTCCGCATAAACCTGAGTGACTGCCTGGGGCAAAGTTCCAGCCCTAACGCCGTCATTTAAAGTTTGATCTTTGGCTCGATAGAGAGCAGAAGCAATCACGAACTTGTTCGCGGACACCCGTTACTGTATTAGGAGAGAGTATGACAAAAAACGGCAACTCCAACCTAGTCATCTTTCTAGCCTTTGCCAACGACCCGGAAAACCGACAGCGCTACCTGCGCCAACTGCGCAACGAGGCCGAGCAGCTACGCGATCTGCTGCAAGAAAAGGCGGGCGACAAATTTGAAGTCGTCGTCCGGCAAAATGCTAGCCTCAAAAATATTCTCGATGTTTTTCAAAATCCAAAATACAAGCATCGCATCGCCATTTTTCATTTCGGTGAGCATGCCGATAGTTATGCCGGTGATGGCCACCGCCGCGGCCTTTTTCAATACCCTGCACGATCACGTCAGGTTGGTTTGATTTCGCGGGCACGACCAAACGGCGTTTGCTTATGGTAAAGCCTGACCCTGTTAAAATTAGATTTAATATCGTGTAGCCAACTCATAGAAAGGAAACAAAATGAAAGTCTATGCCTTGCTGGTAGGGATTAACGAATACGCTGTCGTACGGGATCTAAGCGGTTGCGTTCAGGACGTGCAACGGATGACCGAGTTTTTGCAGGCGCGGGTCATCCCCCCAGAAACAGCGTATCCGGACGATTTTCTCCAAATCAAAACGCTGACCAATGCCGAAGCCACCCGGTCGGCGATTATCGAGGCCTTCCAGACCCATCTGGGACAAGCCGGCGATGGTGATGTTGCCTTCTTTTACTACAGCGGCCACGGCTCCGAGGAGAATGCCCCCCCTGAGTTCTGGCACCTGGCACCCACCCGCCGCAATCAGACGCTGGTCTGTCACGACAGCCGCAGCAGCAGCACCGCCTGGGATCTGGCCGATAAAGAGTTGGGTTATTTGATTAGTCAATTGGCGCAGGGTAAGGCCAACTTGCATACTCTGGTTATCCTCGACTCGTGCCATTCCGGTTCCGGTACGCGCGATTTTAGTGAAGATGGCGGCGTGCGCATGGAAACCGCCGATCTGCGCGAACGTAAGCTGGCCGATTACATCGTTCCGGCCGACGCCGTCGAGCTGGTGACCGGAGAACAGTGGTATCGCCCCCCCGAAGGCAAGCACATCTTGCTCGCCGCCTGTCGACCTGATGAGTTGGCCAAAGAACGGGTGATCGAGCACGAAACGCGAGGGGTCTTTTCCTATCATCTGTTGACTGCGTTGCAAAGCGCCGGCCCCAACCTAACCTATCGCAGTTTGGCCAAGCACGTCAACGCGCTGGTGCGGTTGATGGTTAGTGATCAGACGCCCCAACTCGAAGCCGGCCTGAGTGAAGATCAACCCTTCTTAGGGGGAACCGTTCAAAAGACACCGCTCGCGTATACAGCCCGCTATGACCACAAGTTGACCAGTTGGGTGATCGACGGCGGCACCATTCACGGTATCGCTTCTCAGACAAAGCCCGAAACAACCACGCTTGCCCTCTTTCCAACCTTGGATGCGGCCACCACCTTAGATTTGACTCAGGCCAAGGGGCAGGCCCGTGTGACCTTTGTCGGCCCGGCCGAGAGTAAAATCGAAGGAACGTATGATGGCCAACCACTCGATAAAAGGCAGACCTATCAAGCCTTAGTAGTCGGTACGCCGCTATCGCCCCTTGTGGTGAAGTTCGAGGGGGATGAAGCCTTACTTGCCCCTATTCGCGACGATTTAGCCACCATCAATCAGGGTGTCCCCTCCTTGCTGGTCAAGGAAACCATCACCGAGTCCGAGAGCGAGGCGGCTGACCTGCGGCTGGAAGCCCTGCCTGCGGAGAACCTATATCGCCTCAGCCGGGTTAGTGACCCGAACCGATTCGTGGTGGATACCCCTTTCAGTGACAAGGCTGCCCAAGAGACCGTCGATTGCATGGAACATATGTCGCGCTGGTTAACCACCTACAAATTGGCTAATCCCCACACCAAATTCAAAGATGATGATGTTGTTATGGAGCTTTACACGGTCGATGCCAGCGGTGATGCGACGTTGTTTGACGGCGGTGGCGAATTACAGTTGGCCTATAATGCGGCGGATGAGCCACCTCTCATCAAAATCAAAATCGTCAATAATTACCCTGATCGAGAACTTTACTGCTCTTTGCTCAACCTGACAGCCTCTTACGGCATCCAGGCTGCCCCTATCCAGGATAATAACAACGTGATAAACATTCCGGCCGGAGGGGGAGAGGCTTGGGTTGTTGGAGGAGAGTCGTTCCCGATGATCATTCCTGATGAGAAATGGCAGGCGGGCGTTACTGAGATTAAGGATTTGTTTAAACTTATCGTGAGCACTACCGATTTTGATGCCGGGTTGTTAGAGCAAAGTGCCTTAATGACCACCGTCAGAGCCACGGGTGGTGTTAGGGGCGATGAACATGGGCAAGAGGATACGCTCAGTCGCCTTATGGCCCGGGTTGGCTCGAGGGCGGCCAATTGGGGAGCATCCGCTAAAGTCTATTCAGATTGGTATACCCAAGATTTGGTTGTGTCTACAATGCGTCCACAAATGACGCGATCCTTAGGGGCTGAAGATCGAGTTGTTCTTAGCAATGGCATCCGATTGGAAAATAAGTCCCAGATGACGGCCACGGTGCGGCTCATGAGCGAGCCTGAGTCGGAGCGCAGTATTATCGGTTGGAGTATTCCCAACTGGCTGCGAGGTGACGCTACGCAGACCGCGCCTTTTGCCATGAACGCTACCCGTGCCCTGGACGACCCCGGACTGAGCGTGTTGGCCCTGGAGGAAGTCCAAAACTACGACAAGGTGAGCCAAGCGGAGCCTCTCAAGCTGACTGTCCCGGTAACACTGGCCCAAAATGAGTATGTTCTGCCCTTTGGTCGCGACGGAGATCTGTACCTGCCGTTAGGTCGCGTGACCAATCGGGCGGCCGGCACCGAGATTACGCTGGAGCGGATGCCTGATCCGGAGCAAACCCGCTCGTTAACGAACTCCATTCGTATTTATTTTCAAAAAGTAATCGCCGACACCTTCGGCCTTGAGCCTAAATATCCCCGCCTGGTTATGGCCGAGCAACAAAATGACAAGGTTGTTTATAGCGACGACCTACAAGCGATTGAAAATCGCATAAAGGCTGTCGAAACCAAGCGCATCTTACTCTATATCCACGGCATTATCGGCGAGACCCAATATATGGTTCCCAGTGCCTGGGACGGACCCGAAGGGAAGCGTATTGCCGATCAGTACGATCTGATTTTGGCCTTTGATTACGAAAATTTGGCCACCGGGATTAAAGAGACGGCTGAAGCTTTAAGAGAAAAGTTGAGAGCGGTCGGGCTAGGTACTGGTCACGGCAAGACGTTCCACATCTTTGCCCATTCGATGGGGGGACTGGTCTCGCGCTGGCTGGTCGAGCATCTCGATGGCGGTAATGAAATGGTGCAGCATCTCTTTTTGTTCGGCACGCCTAACGGTGGTTCGCCCTGGCCCAAAGTTCAGGATTATGTCTTTGGCTTGCTAACCATCGGTCTCAATAGCCTGGCCCCGGTTACCTGGCCGGTATCCGCGGCCACCGGCCTACTGGCCTTCATCGAAAAGCAGGACAAGATGCTGGATGAAATGGCCGTTAGCTCAGAACTGCTCGAAGATCTGGCCAAAGGCCGTGATCCCAACCTGCCCTACACCATCTTTGCCGGTAACACGTCGATCATCGAAGCTGCCCAGCAGGCCGTGGACGGCCGGCCCAGCGTCATCGAGCGCCTGCTAAGAAAGGTTAATCTGCACAATGTTGCCGGTCTGGCCTTTTTCAACGCCCCCAATGATGTCGCGGTCAGCGTCGAAAGTATCCTGACCGTGCCGGACCATCGAACCCCGGCTCCGGTTAAGGTCGAGGTTGCTTGTGATCATATGACCTATTTTGTACCAACGGGGGGCTTATCGGTTTTGCATTCCGTGTTAAATGATGACCCGCTTGAGGTCTGACATCTTGAATACCGCTTAGGAGTCGAAATCGATTCCTTCGAATGCAACAAAAGTACGCTGCCATAGTGAAAGGAGAAGTATTAGGGAAAATTGTTTGTTGTTTCAACAGTGCCAAGACTCGTAAACGAAATTGAGATTTACTTGAGTAAGCCATGTTAAATTAAATCAAATTGCCCTAATGAATAGTCAACCAAATTTGATCACGGTCGGTTTCTAGTACTACAACGATATTTTGACATAAGCCTGAGAAAGAAACCAGGGTTTTCGGTCAATTCGATCAATTTTGCACCAAAAACGGCTCACGCAAGCGCATGTTTTCAGTTATGAAGTTAAAACCCTGGTTTCTCAGACCGAAGTCTCGTTTACTAGTCTGGCCCCTTAACCAATGAGAGGGAATTACTTCTATGAATCTGCCAGCAGTACATAACCAAAAATTTATTGATGCGATTAAAAGCACAAAATTACCTTCCCTTGACACCCAAGGTTATGGAA
>JAGRBZ010000468.1 GCA_020433805.1 Anaerolineae bacterium | reverse complement strand
TCGCTGCCGAGGGCGACCACCGGCGTAATTAGCCAAATTTGCAGATATTTGCCGCCTTCGGTGTAGACAAACGGCTGGCCCTCATCAAGCACGTTAAAGGCCCGGCTGATATGCAACCCCTCATCGACATAAGGCGGCAGCAGGGTCAACTGCGGCAGCCGTATCGCCAGAAACAGCACGGCCAGCCCAGCCAGAAAAGCGATTTGATGATGTTGGATAAGACGATCCAGTTTGAGCATAAAATGTTGGGAGCTTTCAGCGTTTAGCGGTCAGCTATCAGCTTTTCGTTTTGATGAACTGTTTAGTACTACTACGAAACTTAGACATAAAGCTAGAAAAGAAACCAGGGTTTTCAGCTAATTAGGCCAGTTTCGGGCCGAAAAAGGCTCACTAAAGAGCATATTCCCGCTTCTAAAGTTAAAACCCTGGTTTCTCAGACCGAGTATTAGTTGAAAAAGTGATATTAAGCTGACGGCTGATAGCTGACGGCTGATAGCTGACGGCTGATAGCTGACGGCTGATAGCTGAATGCTGACACGCTTTTTTACAAACGAACGGGTATTATAATACAGCTTTGTTTGTTCGTGTAAAGTGGAGAGACAATTTGTGGTTTAACAGACAGCGACAACTTCTGAGCGTTTGAGGCACATAACGTCAGAGTTTAGCCGATTGCGGTTAGGCAAGGTTACGCCCAATTCACCGATTGATTATGGGCATCAAACTTTCACTTTGAGCCAAGATCCGTGATTTGACTATAACGTGTTGTTGAGTAGCACAGTTATTGATAGAGGAAAGCAACAATAACAGCCTGCTTTAGCCTAAAACCTGTTTAACTTTTCGGGTGAGGCTTTGAACCGAAAACGGCTTTTGCAAGAAATTTATGTCTTTATCCAATATGCCGTGATGGACAATGGCATTATCGGTATAGCCTGACATATACAATACTTTTATGTCAGGATGAATATAAGCTATCTTTTGATAAAGTTCTCGACCATTCATCTCCGGCATAATTACATCAGTAAGTAGGAGATTAGGGGGTGATTTAGCCTCGGTCGCTAGCCGGAGACCATCAGTCGCGCTTTGGGCTTCAACAACCTGGTAGCCATAGGCGGCCAGGGTTTCACAAACCAGTTGGCGCACCATTTTTTCATCTTCAACCACCAAGATAGTTTCCGTTCCGTACATTGAAACGGGTTCCAAAACCGTTGTCCCGGAAATTTGGACAGTATCTTCCACTCGAGGCAGGTAAATCTTAAAGGTTGCGCCGTTGCCCGGTTCACTGTAAACCCAAATATTGCCCTTATGTTGTTTGACAATGCCAAAGACCGTGGCCAGCCCTAACCCTGTCCCTTTTCCCTTGTCTTTGGTCGTAAAAAAGGGTTCAAAAATATGTTGCTGAATTTCGGCATTCATTCCGTAACCGGTATCGCTAACCGCCAGCATAATGTAATAACCAGGCGGCTGGGAGCCGGCATATTTTTTAACGTAGGTGTTGTCTAAATAAACGTTGGACGTTTCAATACTCAATTGCCCGCCTGTTGGCATCGCATCACGGGCATTAACAGCCAAATTAAGCAAAACCTGTTCAATTTGCCCCCGATCGGCTCTGATCCGGTACAAAGCCGGTTCCAAAAAAGTATGTAGCTCAATGTCTTCCCCAATCAACCGTTCGATCATTTTCTTAAAATCTGCAACGACTATGTTTAGGTCAAGGACGTGCATCTTCAACATTTGTTTGCGGCTAAAGGCCAGAATTTGTCGGGTAAGAGCAGCAGCGCGTTCCGCAGCTTCACGCACCCGTTGCAAATTAGCGTAGAGTTTGTCGTCCGAGGCTAATTCCATCAATGCCAATTCAACATAACCAATGATGGGAACCAGAATGTTGTTGAAGTCATGGGCAATACCGCCGGCCAACTGACCAATGGACTCCAATTTTTGCGATTGTAAGAGTTTGGCTTCCATCTCCTTACGCTCGGTTACATCAAGCATGTGTACCAGATACCCTGTAATTTCTTGTTCACGTATTAACGGAATGGCGTACATTTCTAAATAGATGATGCCTGATTTGTCTGTGGCGAATAGATTGGCCGCTCTTACCTCCTCAAAATCCAGATGGGCCGGTATAAAAATCGAGTTGCCGTTCTTCAGCGCTTCCACGTTTTCCGCCGAGAGAAAGGGGGATGACCACATATTATATCCAAGAATAGTTTGTTTGTCATCAAGCCCGTATATTTGCAGCGTTTGCGGATTGGCATCAATGAGTTTCCCCGCTTTATCATATAGCTGGATGGCTATGGGGGATTGTTCATAGATGGCCCGGAATTTTTCTTCGCTTAGGCGCAACGCTTCCTGCACACGATTACGCTCCGTAATATCTACATTGATGCCCAGCCGGTAGGGTATCCCATTAACCACGATATTCTCTCCCGACAGGAGAACTGTGCGGGTTGTGCCATCGCGGACACGAATATCAATTTCAAGGTTGCGGAGAGAGCCACCGTTTTTTTCCATCTCGACCATAATCTCTTGCCGGGCTTTGTCACGTATCAATCCCAGTTTTACGGTAGAGCTGCCGATCGTCTCTGCATAAGAATACCCGATCAACTTTAGAAATGCCGGATTGGCCTCGACTATTTCCCCATCCAATGTGCTTATCCAGATCGGCATCGGGCTGGCCTGAATCATAGCCGTAAATTTCGCTTCGCTCTCGCGCAGGGCTTCTACCGCTTGCTTGCGGTCAGTAATGTCAACAAAGGTTGAGAGCAGATAAGACTCACCCCGTATCTCGACCATTTTGGCATGGGTGATAGCCTCTCCAATATCACCAGTTTTGGTTCGAAAGGAAAACTCGAAATTGTTAAGTTCGCCTTGTTCGAGGAAAAGTTCTAAAGCCTGCTGTCTTTCTTCACGATCCGCCCAATAATTAAAATCCGAACTGGGCTTGCCAATCAACTCATCTCGAGAATATCCGAGGAGTCTGACAATAGCTTCATTAACATCAATGATACGCTTGTCAGAAATTCGGGTTAATGTCGTCGAGACCGGTCCTAAATTAAATACACTTTGGAAGAGTTCGGCGGTTTCATCTCTTTCTGCCTCTATCTGCTTGCGCTCGGTGATGTCCTGGATGGTAGCAAACACCTTGACCGATTTTCCCGCCTCGCGCCGGATCACGCCCTGCGTACGAACATCAATAACTTGACCATCTTTCCGAATAATCCGGTATTCATTGGGGGTCAACTCCGCTTTACCGGAAGCGACACAGTCGTCCAGCCATTGGGTGACGCGTGCCAAATCATCGGGATGGTGAATCTCCCGGTTTACTCGGGCATAATCAATTTTCTCCGATTTTTCATAGCGTAACAGGTCAAACAACGCATTGGACCAGGTCACCTCTCCGGTTTCAACGTTCCACGTAAAATCGCCCATTTTTGCAATGCGCTGCGCTTCAATCAATCTTGCTTCACTTTCCTTGAGCGCTTCCTCCGCCCGCTTGCGGTCGGTGATGTCTATAAACGTCACGGCACATTGCTTGAGGCCGGATTGGTAAGCGTTGATCGAATAGTAATATCCGAGAAGTCCGGAGCCCTGTTCAAAGTGACGGGCTTCTCCCGTCAGAGCAATACTGCCATACGTGCCTATCCAGTCTGCCTGGTCATTTTCTATACCAGGCAGCACGTGGGTTAATCGTTTGCCGATGACCTCCCGGTTATTTAGGCCTGTGGTAGCCTCAAATCCCTTATTGGCCGCCACAATTATCAAATCAATCGGAACCCCTTCATCATCCTGGACAACCTCAAACAGCACGAAACCGGCGTTCATGTTTTCGAAGAGCGCCCGATATCTTCTCTCTGATTCGATAAGATTATCCTTAGCCGTTTTGCACCCGGTGATATCGGTATAAATGTCGGATTGATCTCGGCGCAAGGTTTCCAACGCAGCTTCAGCAGCGGAAAGCCGTCTTTTCAGTTCCTTATAGTTAGGACTATCTTCGTTCATTGTCATTTTCATTACCCGCCGCACTGTTCATCCGGGACGCGCAGCGAGCCGGATGAACGCCCAAAATTAACCGGATTGGCACGGTTAGGAAAGTAACTTTGTAGCCTCACAGCGTTTGCTAGCCCATACGCCTTTTCATCCGTTTCGTCGGACAGGCTGGCTATCGAAAAAGCGACTCGCTCTATTTTTGAGTGAATCACTATTCATTTCTGATGATTCTTTTGTATTTAGCATACCTAAAGTATACCAAAAATTGAGGGCCTAGACTAACCTACTGCGGATATTTAATCTTAAGTTTTCTCTAAGACTGGAGCCATGCGATGGGGAAGTGTTTTAACCACGAATTACACCCATGAACACGAATACAACAATAAAATGGGTGAAAATTGGTGCAATTCGTGGATGATTTTATCCATTCGTACGCAATCCTACCTTGCGGACCCAGTGCCTTCTCAACTGTTTTAAAAGCCTTAAAGGGTCCACAGATAGACACAGATTCTCACAGATAATAGCAAAGGTGTGATAAAAATCAGTGAATATCTGTGTAAATCTGTGGACAAATCTGTAAATGCTGACTTTTCAAACAGCTTCTGAGCAATTTCTGGCCCAAATTCAAAACGTACCGGTTCCCCCTCCTGAAAAAGTCTAATTGATTTCCAAAGACATTAGCAACACAACCTCAGTCTTGGTGCTGGGGTTTTGTGGTTGACAATATAACGTCCAGCAACTCCACAGCCACACACACCTGACATTACTCCATCTTAAGACAAGAGTTAACCAGATGATTAATCCGCTAAAAAAAGTAAACCCACCTATGAAAGCAAATTTTTTTTTTGTGGCTTCATTTTATTTCGAGCCATTCGTTCAAGAACATTGGTAGATAAAACTAAAATCTGACGTGAACTTAATGAAGCAAACACACTACCATCAATATTCTCTACCTTCTGGATTTGATTAGTTAACTCCCTTACTTGTAGGTACTCCTTGCTCGTTAACCAAGGTAAAATTGTTAATTCCCAAACAAATTGTTTAGTCTGCAAATCAGTCACAGTTTGACTCATCGTACGTCGTGCAGCCTCCTCTATATCAATTTGACCAAAGTGAAAGAAGTTAGATAGCTCACTTAATAATTCTATTGTAGAGTTCTTTATATTTTCAATCTCACCATTAAATCTTTCTTGTTGCCATTTTTTTCGTTCAATCCAAACTGGCACAAAAATACTGAGAATAGATACAAGAGATGTGGCAACGACAGAGATAATAGCAACTATAGACTCTGAACTCATTTTGTCATCCTCTGAAATAAATTTAGGAACCATTATACAAATATTCGGGGACAATGTACAGAGCTATAGAACGTTTTTTCTAAAGAAAATAAGATTACCTACAATTTGGCTACCTCACAATGCAGACAAAACCTTACTATTTAACTAGACCAGGAAAACAAATCGCTGACCCTAAACCTATAATAAAAGCAGCAATTATCCCGAAGATCAAAACCATAAAACATCCGTTATCCGTTTTACCAAGTTCACTAAAACTTTCATTTATGCATAATAACAGGTTATCCTGCATTCCTGTACTCACCCACTCTATAACGCCAAAAGCTACGGTAATTATTAACGAACAAAATAAAGTCAAAAACAAGAAATACAGACAACCACTTTTAACTAAAGCCTCTAACATATTAACCTCTACTGTTCAAGGGTGTCAGCAATATAACGCCTCTAATTGGATGTAATGCTACATCTACTTATCCAGGTGTAGCATCACGTCAATTTAATAAGCCATCAAACCTAATTCTTCCAACAATTATCCCATAAACCATCCCCATTTGCAATACAAACCGTACAAGCAAAACTTTCTTTCCCAACAGGCACAGCCTCGATTGGCTCTCGATGGCGCTGCCTTCCGCTTGTAGATGACCGGTTGTTAGCAATAGCCCATCCAATTTGGCAGTGGTCTGCAAGCCACGAGCGGCGAATTATAGGCCTCGTGATAGCCCAGAAGGCTATATTCGAGAAATAAAGGTGTCTCGTGCTGCCGGGAAAGGTAAATTCGGGAAATAGTCGTGCCTTCCGCTGCCGGGGCCGGTCAATCTGCGAAATGGAGGTGTTCCGACTTGTCGGAGCAGGTAAATCTGCGAAATTGGGGTGTCACGACAAGTCGGAGAGGGGTGAATTTGGTGTAAAGGGGGTCATGTTTGTTGTCATTCGTGCATGTTACGTTGGAAGACTTAGATCAAAGTTGTCATTCGTGCATG
>JAGRBZ010000467.1 GCA_020433805.1 Anaerolineae bacterium | reverse complement strand
TCATCTTGGGTGCTAAGCGGATTGCTGGCCGTCAATACAATATCGGCACCGGCCATTTGCAGGGCGCGGGCCAAATTGGCGGTTTCGGTGGTGATGTGCAAACAACCGCTCATTTTGACGCCATCAAGTGGGCGCTCTTTATGAAAACGATCCATCAGAGAGCGCATAACCGGCATCTCTTTTAAAGCCCACTCAATACGCCAGCGTCCTTGCTCGGCCAGATTCATATCTTTAATATCAAATTCTTTTTTGCTCATTAAAAACTCCTTCATTTTTGTACTTTTAACGATACGTAAAGACAAATCACAAAACAAACTGTTACGGAAATAATCAAATTTATCTGATTTCAGCCCTTAACATTATTTAACACAACACAACACTATCATAAAACCGTAGAAAGTAGATGTGAACCACCTTAAGAGTAAGTTAGAATTTAGTGAGAGTTCCAACGATTTTTAAGGAACTAGCTCGCCTTAATGAGATAGGTAGCTCTGCACGAAATCGAGGTAGCGTTAGAACCCAGGTTTTTCTTGAACATGAGACCCACAAAGGCGTCTATGAGTGCTCAATTGGGCAACATGCTTACAATTTAGGCAAAAACCTGGGTTCTTTACCTCTCTCCACGGTTTAATGTTGCGCTATCATGAGATAACATCAACAAGAAAATGTATTTACCCTCACCCAATCGCTGAAGCGATCTCATCTGTGAGCACAAAAGGCTTGGGATGACGGGGATTTCCAGAGGAATCAGATAGTCTCTAGTTGAGACGACACCGGCAATGAAAATCTTTTGCTATCGGCTAACGGCTAACCGCTAACTGCTATTTTCAGAGGAGACAGACATTCCCCTTTAGAAAGGTAGACCGCCAACGTTTTTTACTCAGCGTCAAGATAACTAATAAAATCATCCAGTTCTTCTGTATCACCAAAAATTTCCCGGTAGCGGTTGGCAATCTGACGCCGGTTGTAGGTATGGCGCTGGGTGCCGTGCTGTTCTAAGACATAAACCGCCGTAACCGAGCCTAAACGCCCGGTTACTTCCCAGGGGTAATTGCGCATAAGGCCGGCGATGATACCGGCTCGATAGGCATCGCCCACGCCGGTTGGATCGGCAATGCGGCTGGGTCGGGCCGGTGGAACGTCAATTTCTTGACCATCGGTATAGATGATAGATCCCTGTGATCCCTGCGTAACAATGATGGTCTCAACTTTCGCCTTCAAATCATTGGTGGTTAAACCGGTTTTATTTTTGATCATCTCAAATTCATAATCGTTGACCATCAGAATGGTGGCCCCTTCAATACCGCGTACCAGATCATCGGCTGCTAAGCGCGGAATCTGTTGGCTGGGGTCATAGATATAAGGAATCCGCAGATCGTGACACTCCTGAGCATATTTTACCATAGCCCACGGATCATTAGGAGAAATGATAGCTAATTTGATCGCGTTATAGTCTTGTTCGGCGAAGCTAATTTGGCCCGACTTGGCCATTGCGCCGGTATAAAACAGCGCAATTTGGTTGTTGGTTTGATCGGTACTAACGAAGAACGAGGCTGTAAACTCATTAGGTAGTTGCAGCACGCCGCTGGTATCCACACCCCGGGCACGCAAACCAGCGATGTACTCGGGCGCGTCCTGACCAACGGTGGCCATCAGCAGCGCGGGCTGATCGAGCAAAGCTAAATTGTAGGCGATGTTGCCAGCCGTACCACCGCGCTCACGACGCATCGAGTCGACCAAAAAACTGACTGAGAGGCGCTGAATTTGATCGGGCAAAATATGGTTTGCAAATTGATCAGGGAATGACATAATGTAGTCAAAGGCCATAGAGCCTGTTACAGCCACTTTCATAAAAACTCCTTACGATTGCCTAGCTAGCTTATTTTGTTCGGCTTCAACAACACGCCGTAATGGTAGATCAACGGGAGGATACACTGCGCTGTGTTCCGTAATAATACCGGTAACATATTTATGAGGGGTCACATCAACAGCCGGAGTACCTCTCCCGCCATCTCTCGAATGGCGATAACAACATCGTAGTAGGTGCCGGAGTCACAAAGTTAGCTTTGTGACTCCCCGATTAATTTCTAAAACTACAATTAACAAAAAAAATCTCCGCGTCGGTAGGCGGAGGAAAACCTTTGAATAACCGATGTACAAATATTAACTTGATGGAGTCGTTTCCGGCGTACATATACACTGAACAGATAGCTTGCATAAAATAGGTAAACTTAATGATCTGCGATAGTAACATGGGCATGGGGGATTGTCAAAAGGGTTTAGATAAAAAATCGGTTTTGTTACTAAATTCACTTTAGGCTACAATACAGCAAATTTCATGCCATTTTCAATGTTACAATAGTACTATAACTGATCTATGAGCCAATCAATCTCAAAATCGGCTTCTACAAGCCCGTCCCCTCATAAACCGCAAGTGCGACAGGAGTCGACACAGACGATATTTCACACTACGTTGATGCAGCTAGTCATTATCGGTCTCCTGTCTCAATTGGTTTATGTAACCTACATTGTTGCTTTTCCTTTAATTTCAAATACCCAGGCCGGAGGCCCGGCCGCCGACTTAGAAATTCTCATGCGCGATTACCGCTGGTTCGCGCCTTTTTATGCTGCCGGTATTTTTTTGCTTTATTACCTCTTCTGGCGAGCAATGCAGCTTGTTACCCACTTCAACCCTACGCCGTCGCAATCGGAATCAACACCATCACCGGCTACCCGCAATGCTGAACGTCACATTAAACTTCTGATCTTGGGCTTTGGACTCGTTTTTAGCTTTACTCTCATCTGGCTCTATCCTATTACGGCCAATGATCTGTTTCGTTACGTGCTGCGCGGCCGAATCTGGGCAGTACATGGCGAAAGCCCTATGATTACACCCCCGGAAGCTTTTCCCGACGATCCCTATGCCGCCTTCGCCGGTGAGTTCGGCGATTGGGTATCGGGCTATGGGCCGTTATGGGAGATTATCGTACAAGTGCCTTTGCGATTAGGTGCGGTGGATATGGTTCCCGGCTCGGTTGGGCTTAAGTTTATCGTACTTCTCTTTTATTTGATGTCCGCTATTCTGCTGGGCTGGTTCATTATCCCTGAAAAAGGCACATCGCTGACCGCACTCACATTTTTTGCCTGGAATCCCCTGATTTTGATCCAGGGTCCCGGCAACGGCCATAATGACATGGTGTTTATGGCCTTGATGGTGTTAGGCCTGGTTTTATGGCAACGAAAGTTATGGTGGGCGGCAGCACTGGCGCTGGCGCTGTCAGCGTTGGCGAAAGCATCGGCGTTGTTGCTGATTCCGCTGTTTGGCGTTGCTCTTTTGCGCCAAGAAAAAACGTGGTCACAACGCATTATAAAAGGAAGCGGAGCCGTTTTGATTGGGTTGATGACCTTTTATCTGGTCTACTCGGTGCTTGGCCCCGTATCGGAAACACTGACCGGCGTGTCCGATATGCTAACCACACGACGCGGCTTTGCCATTGCCTCCGGGGTGCGGATGGTCTTACGCGAAGTGGTTCCCCGTGGGGCTGAAGCGGCCATTCCCCCTGAGTCAATTTGGGGTGCGGCAAGCTTACAGGCGCTTCCATGTAATACCCGAGAGGCGGGTGGTCTGCTGGCAAAAGTTGTAAATAACGTTCTGCCTTGTAACCTGGGCGAAGCGTTTCCCAGGACAATAGCCCGCAATATTTTTCTTGTCTTCTACCTGTGGCTGCTGCTTCAAATATGGCGCAATAAACTGACTCTGGTCACAGCCGGCTTTCTCGCTTATTTTGCTCAACTCATGTTGGGTCGAACCTTTCGGATTTGGTACCCCATGTGGTTGATCCCTTTGGCCGCCATCCACTTGACGCCGGCCACGTTCTGGCGCACCTTTCTCTTCGGTCTAACCTCAGAGTTATCGATCATCAACTATTTTGTGGTATGGCGCTGGTGGCTACGCACCTGGTCGTGGGAAAGGCTGGGGCTTCTTACCACACTCTACTATTGGCCGGTGATGCACCTGCTCACGGTACCGTGGTTATTTGGTATCCCTTTGTTTGGACCCATCTTAATAAAATGGGCCAACCGGCACAATACCGCACCGGACGCGGTTACACCAACTCAAACGTAAAAACCATATGACTTAGCCGAATTGAGTCTTTATGCTGCAACTCAACCGGCTGACCGTGCTTGACCTCGTTGTTGTTGACAAACGTACCGTTAAGGCTATGTAAATCCTCGATGAGCCAGCGCTCTCCCCGGTTGAGGAGACGCGCATGCCGCCGTGAAACGCCATATTTGCTGGCCTGATGCGGCTCAAGATCGATATCGACGACGGTACTGCCGTGGGTGCGCCCCATAACCAAGGTATTTTTAAAGGGCAGGTCGATAGTAATCGCCTTATCCTTCAGCACAATGCGTGCAGTGGGCTGGGTTGACTCTCCCTTTGAAAGCTGAAATGTGCCAGCCAGTTCATCAGACTTCGACAATTCGGGATTTGAGACAGTTTTGTTGCCCGGTTCGTCGTTCGATGCTCCTCCGCGACGCCCGAAAATTTTCTTAATGGAACCAAACAGCCCTTTGCCTTTGCCTTTTTCTTTTTCCTGCTGCGGTTCCGGCCAAATAGGCTCATCGACATCATCGGGGGCGTTAGACAGAATAGTCTGCAAGGCATCAACCAAACCCTCCATATCCGTGTAGCGGTCATCCGGATCTTTTTTCAACGTTTTCAGAATAACCTCTTCCAATTCAACCGGACAATTTGGGTTGAAATCTCGAGGCGATGGAGGCTGTTCGGTGACGTGAGCAAGCAAAATTTTGTTGGGGATTTCATAATCAAACGGCAAGCGACCGGCGACCATCTCGAACATGAGCACGCCCAACGAATACATATCGGCCCGGCAGTCGAGATCCAAATCACGGGCCTGCTCGGGCGCAATATAGTTAGGGGTACCCATAAACGTGCCGGTTTTGGTTAAACTCTGGTCGGCATCGGAGCGCTTGACCAAGCCGAAATCGGCCAGAACCGGCCAATCATCTTGGGGCATGAGAATATTCGAGGGTTTGACATCGCGGTGAATAATATTATGGCTATGCGCATAATGCAGCGCCTCAGCAATAGGGATGGCGAGACGGATCACTTGCTGCCAGGCCAGGGGACGGCCTACCAAGCGGTCTTCCAACGTGCCGCCTTCAATATACTCCATAGCGATGTAGGGCAGGCCATCTTCCTCGCCATATTCATAAATAATCAGAATATTTCGATGACGCAATGAAGCAATGGCTTTGGCTTCGAGCTGAAAACGGGCGAGTGAAGTGCCCTCTTGATAATACAGCACCTTAATAGCCACCCATCGTTTTAGGCTTTCCTGATAGCCTTTGTAGACGCTGGCCATCCCGCCTTCACCGATCAACTTATCCAGGCGATACCCACCCAGAGTTTTCCCTACCAGGTCTAGTGCCATAAAGTTGCAAACTCCCGGTTCGAAGCTTCCGATTTCATAGTATAGACTATATCATTAAGTATGCGATTAAGCCAGTTGTTTGCAAATTTTAGCCCAACGGATTACCGTAAACGATTTGCTCACAATCGACCTCGTGGCATAATACCGAGATATGTTACATTATAAGACAATACTTTCATTTCTGGCAGCCATTATCATACTTTCAGCTTGCCAGCTCGATGCTAAAAATCAAGGCCTTGCGTTTTTTAGCCGACCGACTGACACACCGACCGCTACGCCCGTACCACCAACATCGACCGCTACAGCAACGGTACCACCGACATCGACAGCTACACCGAGTCCGACCTTCACCCCAACACCGATACCGACGGCGACACCTATCTCAAGCGACCGGCTGTCAACAGCGCAACGTGCGTATACGAACGGCGATTACGAAACGGCTCAGGTTGAATTCGAGCGTCTGTTAGATGATCCTGGTGCCGCGCCTGAAGAGCAGCGGCTGGCTTTGCATTGGCGCGGACGCAGCGCGTTGGCATTAGGCGATACCGGCGTAGCAATTGAATCGTTGAATCAATTTTTGCAGCAGTATCCCCAAGATGCCCTGACGCGCGTTACGCAGTTTAACCTGGGTCGTGCCTATGAAGCGGCCGGCCAACCTGACGATGCCGCCGCTGCTTACACCGCTTCTATAGAGGCCAACGATCCCACCAATGTCTACATCTACGAGCGGATAGGCGATATGTGGTTTCACACGGGAGCCTATACCGAAACCATTGAAGCCTATCAGGCCGGTGTCGACTCGACGGAAGATGATGGTTTCAAAGTCCACCTGCGCGAAGGCATTGCCAAT
>JAGRBZ010000466.1 GCA_020433805.1 Anaerolineae bacterium | reverse complement strand
ATAGGCCGTCTACTTGGGTTTTAATACAACGTTGATAAGGAAACTGGACCCATCTATCTTTAAAATGAGAATTGCTGCTTACGTTCGAACAGCAACTTGGTCTGTCTTTAAATCGATTTTACAAGGTTCGCCCTAACTTTATTGCGTTTCGCACCATGTAGAGTAAAATTCGTACAATGTTAAGTATTTTGGTATGCACTTGTTACTGGGAACAACTTTAGCGGAGGATTTCATGACTCCTGGAAAATTTCTGCGGGCTTGGCCGGTTTTGTGGCTGTGTTTGTTATCGGCATGCACAACCAATAATGTTGTCCTTGGCCCCGATCAAACGGTTTATCAAGAAGGCCTCCCCGAAAACCAAATGGTGGTGGAGGCCGCTCGTGATGGCGTATTTATCGGGCAGGGCGATCAGCGGCAGGCTATTCCGGTGTTGCAACAAGCACCGCTGGCTATCGAGCAGCTTGCGGCGGTTGATGTAGAGGGGCGGGCTAACGTACGGGTCGGTTCGCAGCTTGCGGTAGAACTGCTTAAAGCCAGCGAGATCCGTATCGAAGAATATTTACCTGAGGCAGAAACGGTAAATTTGGATGTATGGCAAAGCGGCGGTATTGCTATCTTTGACTTGGCAGAAGACCCCGATCGACAGCAGCGTTTGACGGTTCAAACGGCATACTCAATTGTACAAGCCACCGGCACCCGTTTTGCAGTGATCACCGAGGCCGAAAACGCGGTGGAGTGGATTGTGGCGCTGGAAGCAAAAGCCGGCGACCTCCAGGTGACCGCCGGTGACACCACTGAAACGCTGACAACCGGCGAGGCACGATGGGTAACACCGGCAGGTGCACCGGGTCCGATAATTTTGGCAGGCAAAAATGCCGAAGCCTGGATCGGACAAGCCCGAAACAGCGATCCGGAAGTGCAGTTAAGTGAATTGCTGCTAGCTCCCGCCAATATTTTGGCCGATACCGGCTCGATTGGGAATTTAGCACCGCCCGGCACGCCCTTCGAATTCGGTCGCGACACCCAGGGTGCGGTGATGCTCACGTTCGATGCGCAAGGTATTTATGGTAATCCGGGCTACACCTTAGAGGATTGCAACAGCGATGGGGTACAAGATGTGGCGATTGTTAATGGCATCGTCGATATGGATTTTAATACGGTTCAGGCGCGTGTCCAGGCGTTGGATGTCGGCGTTTTTAACCGAATGG
Organism: Anaerolineae bacterium; assembly: GCA_020433805.1. Taxonomy (GTDB): domain Bacteria; phylum Chloroflexota; class Anaerolineae; order 4572-78; family J111; genus JAGRBY01. The sequence goes on along the minus strand of JAGRBZ010000466.1, from coordinate 5,139 downwards.
ATGCCGGTAATGGCTCGCTTCACGTACTTGATGCGGTCGGTGATGAAGTCGGGCGCACCATGTTGGATGTCGGCCCCGGCGAAATTCAGACGCTGAGCCTGCGCGATCAAAAATATTTCCATCAAGCCCGGCTTGTCTTAGGCAACGCCTGTTTTCTGGGGCTAAGCTTAACCCCCCCCGGTGAAACCCGCGATCTGGTTGATGAGGTTCAAGCCCGACCCATTACCGAAAATCTACAGAGCGGTGCCGTTGTCAACGTTTTGCAGAGCGCGGCTACACGTTCCACAGAAAACGGGAACTTTCAGGCTCCCTTTGTGGGGGCTAATAGCTCCGTCGGCACTATCGATATCGACGGCAACCCGGATGACTGGGATACGCTGGCCGAAAACAGCTTTGGATGGACCACATTCTCAACCATTACCCACGATGAAGGGTGTGCGAATCGTTTTCCCGACGCCGACAGCTTAACCGATCTCAACGGTCGAATGCAGTTGGCTTTCAACGATGAGTTTTTGTACGTAGCTTTCATGGTCAATGATGACGGCTTGGTAACGTACTCGGGCGGCGACGAACGCCTTTTCTTGGGCGATTCACCCCAACTGTTGCTCGATTTAGACCTGAACAGCGATTTTGACGATGCGCAACTGAGCGCCGATGACGTCCAGATCGACTTCCTGCCCGATACGACGGCTCCCCGCGCTGCCTTCTGGCAGTTAAGCTCACTGGCCTCTAGACCGTTTGTCAATGCCTCGGTGGCTGTTACGTTGACCGATAGCGGCTACTTTCTGGAAGCCGCGCTGCCCTGGCAAGGGATGGGTTTTACCCCTCGACAAGGCGATAGAATTGGAGTTGTTGTCAGCGTTAGTGATAATGATACCCCTGGTTCTAGCGCCCAGCAATGCATTATCTCCACCTCGCCCGCACGGGATTGGCAAAATCCGGGCACGTGGGGCACGGTGCTGTTGATGCCGGTTCGCTAGAAAGATAGACATGCTAACCGGTTATCAGGTATAATTGTAGTCATAAATAGACCAACAGGGAGTGCTCTATGAGCGTCCAGATGATAATCGAGTTGAGAGAAAAAGAGGGTGTTCAGCCAATATTGCAGGCAATTGAGGCCTATAAGGCTCGATTGCGATCCAGTATTGGGCGTACGAAGCAACAACTTCGTCAGTTTGAGGAACGCTATAATGTCGAGACAGAAACTTTTTTGCAGGATATGACGGCTGAAGATCTGGATGGGGGTGATCTGGAATATGTTGAGTGGGCCGGTGAAGCAAAACTCTTGAGTGGATTGGAAGCAGAGTTAGCTGAGCTAGAACATGCCCGCTATCAACTTCCTTGATTACTCGCGAGCCATTGAAAACACCTTACCCAAAGCCGAACATAAACATACTCCTTCAGGTATAGAAATCGGTCAGGCCCCTCCCTTGGCACAAATAATCAACGACATTTTGAACACGTTTCGTTAAACCCAGTCAAGAAAATATCTTTACAATGAATATTCGTCCAGCCCAAATCTCCGATGCTACAGCTATTGCCGAAGTTCATGTAGCGTCATGGCAAACAGCATATCGAGGGATTTTGCCGGATAAAATGCTCGATAACCTATCGGTTGAAACGCGGGCGAAAAACTGGCGAGCGTGGTTGGATGAAAGCCGGGGACAGACCATTGTGGTTGAAGTTGAGGGGCAAGTCGTCGGGTTTGTTATGTTTGGCCGAACGCGCGATAAGGATGTCGATCTCAACGCGGTGGGCGAAATTTATGCTATCTATCTCCATCCCGATGTATGGAGGCAAGGATATGGCCGCAGTTTAGTGAATGCTGTCAAAAGCGCTTTGCAGCGTGATGGGTTTTCGGAACTGCTCTTGTGGGTTCTGGCCGAAAACGAATCCGCCATACATTTTTATAAGAAAGTCGGTTTTCATGCGGACGGCGCAACCAAGGTAGAGTTTGAGCCGGACGGCACAGAGTTATTTGAGCGTCGCTACCGACAGCCGATCACTTTTACAGTTTAACTATCGCACTTTGCTTGAATCAAAAAACCTCCCGAAGATGACCTCCGGGAGGTTTTTGTTTATGGTAGATAGGGTCGATTAAACACCCAAGAGCAAACCCAATAGGCCAAAACCATTGTCAAGGGCCACAATTAATCCGGCAAAGACAATCGAAACCATCGACATCAGTTTGATGAGGATGTTGAGCGACGGGCCGGTTGTATCTTTGAAAGGATCGCCGACGGTGTCACCAACTACCGTTGCTTTATGAGAGTCTGAACCTTTCCCCCCAAAGTGGCCTTTTTCGATATGCTTCTTGGCGTTGTCCCAAGCGCCACCGGAGTTTGACATCATGACGGCCATAACAAAACCGGTGGTTAACCCGCCGGCTAGTAGCCCTAATACTCCGGCTACGCCAAAGATCAGGCCGATAATAACCGGTACAGTAATAGCCAAAATGGAGGGCGCGATCATTTCGCGCTGTGCCCCGGCGGTACTAATAGCCACACACAGAGCATAGTCCGGCTTCACTTCCCCTTTGAGAATACCAGGGCTTTCTCTAAATTGGCGTCGAACTTCTTCCACCATAGCGCCGGCAGCGCGACCAACGGCATCCATGGTCATCGCCGAGAAGAAGAAGACCGTCATCGCGCCGGCAAAAATACCGATGAGTACTGCCGGATTTAGCAGCGTTACATCGTAAAATTCACCAAACTGCCGAATAGTAATTTCCTGAAGCGGTACGTCTGTTTCGCCGATAGACAAGGACGGCAAGCCTTTTAAGACGAGACTGGCTCGAATTTGTTCGATGTACGAGGCTAGCAAAGCCAGCGCCGTTAGTGCTGCGGAACCGATAGCAAAACCTTTTCCGGTTGCTGCTGTGGTGTTGCCGACAGCATCTAACTGGTCGGTTCGTTCGCGTACTTCAGGCGGTAGGTGCGACATTTCGGCATTACCACCGGCGTTATCCGCGATGGGGCCGTAAGCATCGGTAGCCAGCGTTAAACCGAGCGTTGAAAGCATACTGGTTGCGGCCAAAGCCACACCATACAGCCCGAGCAAGCTATTTTCCAGACCACCAGTTGTGTAAAAGCTAAGTGCAATACCGGTGACGACGGCGACAACAGGAATACCGGTCGAACGCATCCCGACCGCCAAACCACTGATAATAACAGTGGCCGGGCCGGTTTCACCTTGCTGAGCAATCGCCTGCGTCGGCGCATATTCATCGGAGGTGTAGTATTCGGTTGCTCGACCGATGACTTCACCCACCACTAGGCCGGTAACAATGGCTATTAAGAAAGACCACGGGAGTTGCAGCAGATAAATGACGGGGACAGCCGCAATGGCGATAAGGACGGAACTAATGGTAATACTTTTGATCAAAGACCCCATAATCTCGCCCATCGAGGCATCTTCTTTGGTTCGGACGAAATAAATACCCACAATCGAAAGAACGACGCCAACAGCGGCAATAATCATAGGGGCTGCTAAGAAGCGGAGCTGCATCTGCAAGACGCTCACGCCTTCAGGTAGGGTGATGCCGACTCCAACGGCAACCGCCCCAACACCGAGCGCCGAGGCGGCTCTGATAGAGCCAATGTACGACTCGTACAAGTCGGCACCCATTCCGGCTACGTCACCCACGTTATCACCCACGTTATCGGCGATGGTGGCCGGGTTACGGGGATCGTCTTCGGGGATGCCGGCTTCTACTTTACCCACCAAGTCGGCTCCAACATCTGCCGCTTTGGTGTAGATACCGCCGCCTACCCGAGCAAATAGTGCTTGGGTTGAAGCACCCATCGCAGCACTAAGCATGATAACCGTAATTTCTGACAATCCTTGATTGGTGAAAAAATAGAGGAACATAAACCAGAGGCTGCTGTCTAACAGCGCAAACCCAACCACCGATAATCCCATAACGGCTCCGGCCCGGAAAGCAACCTGCAAGCCGTCATTTAGGCTTTCTCGAGCGGCGTTGGCCGTTCTAGCTGAAGCATTGGTAGCGGCTTTCATCCCGATGAAACCACATATCGCTGAAAAAACGCCACCGGTGATGAAGGCGAAGGGAACAATAAAACTTTGAAGACCCATAACGCTCATAACGAGCAGAATAACAAAAAGAACCGCAAATACAATACCCACAATTCTGTACTGGCGGGTTAAGTAGGCCATAGCCCCCTCACGTACCGCCTGGGCAATTTCAACCATTATGGGGTCGCCTTCACTTCGTTTCATTACCGTTTGGTAAAGCATATAAGCAAAGACCAAAGCAATAATGGAACAAATGGGCGTTAACCACCATAATAAAGGTAATGCTTCGCGAGCTTCTTGTGCTAATGGGGCTGCCAGTGCAGGAGGTGCAGCGATTCCCAAGGTGAGGAATAGAGCCAAAATGACTCCACGACGAATCATGAATCTCTCCTTTTACTATTTCATTTTGATAATTTGTTTAACGCGGCATACAGGTTTTTATTGAAAAAGGCTTGGCATAGATCTGGGGAAGGTTCTCTCTCTCAGAGGCTTTATGACCAGCCGAGGCTGGATTTTAAATGAGTTATACCGTATTGTCAAACTTAATTGTGCAAAATAGAACTATTATCGTGTTTTCATGATATTGTTATTTCTCTACGGTCACATATCAAATTAAAGGCGCATTCCTTAACCTGGTTTTAATAACAGCATTTGTCGCTTTGGATAGAACAAGCTTAATGTTTGTTTAATCTCAACTCCATATGATAAAACTTATAAAGCTTTTGTCTGGTTGTATAAATCGTCAGTTTAGATTGGATCTCCATGATCGAGATAGAAAATCTTACCAAACATTTCGGGGACAATGCGGTTGTTCGAAATGTAAGCTTCAACGTCGAAAAGAACGAGACTGTTGGTTTATTTGGGCCGGCAGGAGCAGGTAAAACAACGCTTATCCGCATGCTCACCGCTTACATGTTTCCCACAAGCGGCAAACTCCATATCTTAGGCTATAACATCTTTAATAAGAGCCATGAGATACGTCGGCGAGTAGGCTACCTGCCTCAAGGTACACCGCTCTATCCCGATATGACCGTTGAGAGTTATCTGAAATTTGTTCTTCGGCTTCATAAAATTAGTGATAGAAGCGAATGTATTCATCATATT
>JAGRBZ010000465.1 GCA_020433805.1 Anaerolineae bacterium | reverse complement strand
AATAAAATTGGTGAAAATTCGTGCAATTCGTGGTTGATTTTATCCCTTCGTACGCAATCCCATCTTGCGGACCCAGTACCAAGAAGTCTTCCTACAATGAAATGGCCTCATTAATTATACCACGACTTTAGATTTTTATTGAGGTATACCCTTCCAATTGTGACCTACTACTCAATCACTTTTATCAATGAGGGCTACAAACAAAGTAGCGATAAAAAGACCGGCTCGCTTCTTTATTTGCAGAACCGAGCCGGCAGGTCAAGATTATGGGTTGAAGGGGAGATTTCGCTCTCGCTGGTGTAGATCACTTCCGGCAAACCTCCGGCGATATCCAAGGCAGAGTCGGTGGTTGTGCTCTCGCCGGTTTGGCCGACGCGGTCGCCCACGCCGTTGTAAACCGGTTGGATGGTGGTACTATCTCGCGTCGTTGACACGAGTCGATTGGCTGCATCCCAGGTATTGGTGAGGGTATCGGAGTTCAACAGGTTGCCGTTGTTGTCGAAGGTGTAGACCTGTTGTCCATTGAGTTGTTCTAGTCGGTTGGCGTCGTCGTACAAATAGGTGGTCGTGTCGCCGTTGATGATTTGTTGCAAATAATTACGGTATTAAACGGGATGAGGTTTCTTCTTGAAGATCAATAATGTAAATATGTTCGTCTTCATCAAAAAATTTTGTACTCTCTCTCAAGGCAGTTACCGCCAATATTTGATCGTCAGGTGACCAAACTACAATATCTGAGACGTTGATGAGCAAATCATCTATTGGTGATTGATGGATTTTTTGCGTACTTGCATTAAATACATTCAAGTTATGATTAAAAGCTAAGAAATGACCACTAGGAGACCAAGAAATCGGCCCTGAGCCACGTTCAATCTCAATTGGAATTCCTTCTTCCAAATTCATTATGTAGACGTTAGAGAATCCAGCGTTACCTGATCTGATTTCTGTAAATACATCCGTTGTATACGCAATTTGACCGCTGTTTGATACATCAAAAAATGGAGAAGGAGTTACTTCACCGTCGTAAATAATTTCCTTAGTGTCCCCGTCGTCCAATACTCCTATTTGATAAGGGCCATATTGACCAGAACCACCACAAAATTGGGATGGGAAAGAGACAGTTGACGATGATAAAAATACTATTCTAGTTCCGTCCATTATCCAATGGGGAGAAATTTCATCTCTATCATTCGTGTTGGTCAAGTTTGAAAGTTCTCCAGAGTTAACTTCTACCACGAACAGATCTCTAATACTTGTTTCTCCTAGACAACCAGAAAATAATAACCGGTTTCCATCAGGTGACCAACTTAATCTATCAATGTTTAAAGTAGCGTCTTTTAGGTCAGAGTAATAAAGTTGTCGCTTATCCTCTTCCTCTACGTTATATAAATATATACCTTCTTCGCGAAGATAGGCTATTAACCCTCCATCTGGTGACCAAACTGGGTAACGGTCTGCTCCTGGGTCAGTTATTATAAGTCGATGAGATTGCTTTTCTAGATTGCTTATGCAGATGTTTGCCTCACTTTGTTTATAAGGTGGTATATCAATATTGGAGTCTTTATCGATGTAACACTCATAAACCAAATGTCGACCATCAGGTGCCCAACTTGGTGAAGCTTCCGCCTCAATGGGAAATGCGGACTCTGGTAAAAGTAGATATGCAACAAAAACCAGGCATAAACCAAAAAACAATATTGCTATGCAACCTGAAATGATCAAACCTTTCCTTTTATTAGAGTTTACTATTTCTCTCATAATCTATCTCTCATTTGATTTTAGATTTGTTCCGAGCATGTAGATCACTGTGTGTTGGGGCTAGTGGATGACCAGTAGAGTGGTTGCTGGTTAAGCCAATGAATTTCATCGCCAGTTAGGCTACTTACAGTGTGTTGATTTAGTGACACAGTACCTCCTCTAGCAATAAAGGTATCAAAGAAAACCTCCGCTGATCTCCAAGTCCAAGTTGGTTTTGTCGAGTGGAAAGGAAATGGTGGTTCGGGTTGTATCGAATGAAAAGTTTATACTAAGGATTAATATTAGCACCAACCGTGTAACTGTAATTTCCATTTGAATGGTTGCCTTTTGTCTATGTCACAGGTTTTATGGGTGCCAGTTTAATGGCATATTATTCTGCTCGCCCGCCGGCAATCGGATAGCCTGAGCAATTTGATCGGGTATTTCTATGTGGATGGTCATCACTTACCTCCTCATATGAGATAATTTTACCTGTTCCCTTGGCAAAGGACAATCAAACTTGTCGTTACCGAGTGTTCACAGCCTTCCGTCACAAAGCTGTCCGACAAGATGAAACTGCCCGCCAGCGGATTGTAGAAGCGGGCGCGTTAGACCCTCTGCTCCGCTCCGGGAGGCTGCGCATGCGTACAGGCCGGTGTTGGAGTCGAAGCGTTGGCATGGCCAACTTCGCCCTCATCGGCGTCGGTGACGACCGAGATGATCGCGGTAGATGTACGCTAGCGTAGCGCATTATCAAAGTAGATGGCTAAGGGTGCGGAGAATAAGGACTATCCACCAAGTTTTCCATAAGCCCACTAATTTTACAGTCGTGTTGTCAATGATTAAGAGTTATGGAATAATTGAAGTATACGGTCATTATCTGACCGAGGGGAAGAAAAAATATTTACAGCACCAGCTTCGCTGGGATGTACAGGAAAATTACTAAACCGGTACATTTGACCTTATTCCACATCAGTCGCACCCAATGTTTCTAGAATAACGACCTTGACAAGAAAACCATCTGGGGAGCAAACGCATGGAATCAATCAGTAAAAAGCAGCGCTATCGCGGCGCACTTCTCGGCCTGGCTTGTGGTGATGCGGTCGGCACCACGTTGGAATTTAAACCTCCCGGCACGTTCGAGCCAATCGATGATATGGTCGGCGGCGGACCGTTTAACCTTGAGCCGGGCCAGTGGACGGATGATACGTCGATGGCCTTGTGTTTGGCCGAAAGTTTGCTGGAAAAACGCGGCTTCGACCCGACCGATCAAATTGAACGCTATGTGCGCTGGTATCACCGTGGCTACATGAGCAGTACGGGAGAATGTTTTGACATCGGCAATACGGTGCGGAGTGCGCTTCATCATTTCGAAAAAACGGGCGAGCCTTATAGCGGTTCAACCCACCCCCAATCAGCCGGTAACGGTTCGATAATGCGGCTGGCACCCGTGTCGCTCGCCTACGCCCCTGATCCGCGTCACGCTATCGAACTGTCTGCCGATAGCTCCAAGACAACGCATCAGGCTCCTTTGGCAGTGGATGGCTGTCGCTACCTGGCGGCTTTACTTATCGGCGCGGTCAACGGTGTCGAAAAAAGCGAACTGCTTGCGGAGCGCTACAGCCCTATCGCGGGCTACTGGCAGGAAAATCCGCTGGCCCCCGAAATCGACGCTGTGGCGGCCGGATCATTTAAGACAAAAATGCCGCCGCTCAGCCCTAATCCTATCGTTGGGAAGCTAGGGTTTAGTGCAACCAATGAATCGCACATAAAAGGTACCGGCTATGTTGTCGATTCGCTGGAAGCGGCGTTGTGGGCGTTTTATCGAAGCCAATCTTTTGAGGAAGGTTGTTTGCTGGCCGCCAATTTGGGGGATGATGCCGACACGACCGCAGCGGTATACGGTCAATTGGCCGGTGCGTTTTACGGCGAAGAGGGCATCCCCTCCAAGTGGCGCACTCTATTGACTATGCGAGCGCTGATCGAAGATGTGGCTGACCGGCTTTACGCTTTTGGACGGTAGAAGGGGAGAAGGATCAAGAACATGGCTGTAAAATCTTGGATAAAATCTACTTCTCGCCCTATATTTTGCCGCGAACACCTCAGCTATCCTCATTTCCACATCAACTCCGTGGACTATCTTCCTGCCATACAGCGTATGGCGCTGCCGTGGTAGAGGAAACCAAACAGATAGAACTACATGCCTCATCAATAAAATAATTCAAGTTGCCACCTAGATGTCTAAACCGAGGAGTAGCTAGTAGGCAGTAAGGATTAGGTAATCAAAATCGATTACATCCTACGCCTTACGCCCTACTTCCCGCGTGGTTAGAGCTGAAACGTGGGTTTTCGGTATTGCCTGGACACACTAGCAGCTTGGGTTAAATACGAAACCCCTTGGGGGTTAGAGGGCTATGTGTTTATGAATGGTTTAACCGTAACAAAAATGGAGTCGGCTCGAATTCCCACAGATGCAGCCGAATTCGAGCTGTATATGTACCGCACCAATCAGGACAACCTCGAGCATTTGGCGATGGTCATGGGCAACGTGTTGGGGCAAGATGCGGTGCTGGTGCGGGTTCACTCCGAGTGCTATACCGGCGACGTTTTAGGATCGCAACGCTGTGACTGCGGTCAACAGTTACAGCGGGCGATGGCCTTAATTGCCGATGCCGGGGCGGGCGTTATTATCTATCTCCGGCAGGAAGGGCGAGGTATTGGCCTGCTTGAGAAATTGAAAGCTTACAACCTTCAAGATTTGGGCTACGATACGGTAGAGGCCAATCTACTGCTGGGTCACCCGCCGGATGTAAGGGACTATACCGTGGCCGCCCGCATTCTGGAAGACTTAGGCATACGCTCTGTTCGTCTGCTGACCAACAACCCGCAAAAGATTGATGCCTTAAACCAAAAAGGTGTTTTAATCACCGACCGGCTTCCCCTCTACGGCCAGATTACGTCTGAAAACGCACGCTATGTTCAGACCAAAGTCACCCGCATGAACCATTTTCCGCCTCCGGACTCTCATGCACCCGAACCGTTACTGCTCCTGAAACAGGTTCAGCAACATCTGGCCCAGGCTGACAGCTTTCGCAGGCAAAGACATCGCCCCTATGTGACGCTTAGCTATGCGCAAACGGTCGATGGCAGTATCGCTATCCAATCGGGCCGGCAGTTTAACATCAGTAGCGCCCCTGCTCATCGGCTAACCCACCAACTGCGGGCCAACCACGAGGCTATTTTGGTCGGCATCAATACGGTACTGGCCGATGATCCGCAGCTCACGGTCAGATTAGTAGCGGGTCAAAATCCACAGCCTATTATCCTGGATAGCCGACTGCGCTGTCCTTTAGATGCCAAATTATTGCAAAACAGAGCGCAGCCGCTATGGATTATGACCAGCCACTGTGCCGATAAACATCGACAATGTGCGCTTGAAGCACGCGGTGCTAAAGTTTTTCGGCTTGGCACCCACGACGACGGGCGCATCAACATCGACGAGGTTTTAATGCTCTTAGCTGAAGCCGGTGTTCGAAGCCTGATGGTAGAAGGCGGCGGGCAAGTCATTACCAGCTTTATCAAAGCCCAGCTTGTCGACCAAATGGTATTAACCGTAGCTCCGATGTTTGCAGGGGGACTGCAAGCGGTCAATTCGCTCGGTTTGTCGGCGGCCAATGCCGTTCCCCATCTGGCAAATGTACAGTATCAAGTATTAGATAGTGACCTCATTATCCGGGGTGATTTCATCTGGACCGAACAATAGAACGACAGTCTCTTTATTTTGTTAACCCAACCCAGGTCGCGATCCGCACGGAGAGCGTACCGGCTCCCGCACCGGGAGAAATTATGGTGCGTTCGCTGGTTTCGGCTATTAGTGCCGGAACGGAACAGCTCATCTATCGCGGTCACGTTGCCGACGATATGCCGCTGGATGAAACGATTACCGACCTGGCCGGAAACTTTACCTATCCCTTTAAATATGGTTACGCTGTCGTTGGGCAAGTCATAGCGATTGGTGCCGGGGTTGCGCCGGAGTGGCGGGATCGGCTGATTTTCGCCTTCCATCCGCATGAAAGCCACTTTATCACGACACCGGATATCGTATTCCCGCTACCGACGGACATCGATCCGGACGATGCTGTTTTTTTACCCAATATGGAAACCGCCGTCAATTTTGTTATGGATGGACATCCCCTGCTTGGAGAGCGGGTGGCCGTGTTGGGGCAAGGCGTTGTCGGGTTGTTGACAACAGCTCTGCTGGCCCGATACCCGCTTGAAGGGTTGCTAACGGTTGAGCCATATTCGCTGCGTCGGGAAGCATCGCTGGCTTTAGGGGCGCAGTCAAGCGTGAAGCCAAGCGAGTTACCTAACTTCTTAAAACAGTCTCAACCCTCGCAGCCTAACGGGTTCGACCTTATTTATGAACTATCCGGCAACCCTGCGGCGCTGAGACAGGCCATTGACCTGGCCGGATTCGATAGCCGAATTATTATTGGCTCCTGGTACGGAACTAAGCCGGTTAACCTGGATTTGGGCGGCAAATTTCACCGGCAGCGCATTCGCTTAATCAGCAGCCAGGTGAGCACTCTGGCCCCAAACATTCGTGGCCGCTGGACGAAATCACGCCGG
>JAGRBZ010000464.1 GCA_020433805.1 Anaerolineae bacterium | reverse complement strand
GAGGAGCCACGAAAGCGAACAAAATGGATGTTAGACGCAATTAGCAAAGCAGAAATGGTCAAGGATGAATTTTCTGTGACCCTCGTTGGAAATGCTAGCCAAGAATTTCAAGAATGGGTACTTCAAAAAAATCTAAATCTGACCTTTCGTGGGTATGTTGCCAGAGAAGAACTACTGTCGATAATGTCAGAGCATGATATTTTTCTGTTTGGCTCCTGTTTGGACGATTGGGGTTATGTATTGATTGAAGCAATGAGTCAAGGTTTATGCGTAATTGCACCTGACTTATCGCCGTTTGATGAAATTGTTGGTGATCCCTCTCTACTTTACTCACCGTATAGTACAAAAGACTTTATTAAAACGGTTGAGCAAGTTATTTCTGATGACCTACAAACAAAACGACGGGTAAGTTGGGAAAGAGCACAACAATTATTCTCTCGGAAAGCTTTTGGAAGAACCCTGGAAGAATTGCAGAGGAAATCAAATATCAGCTGCATAAGGAACGAAAATAATGTTGCGTAAATTATACTATGACGTGTTACCAAATCGTGTAAAAAAATTCATCTTTACGGCTGCGAGGCGTGTTTATAGTCCCTCTCCTGCCTTGCGCAATGTGCTTTATTTTGAGGGTGACTTTGCAGTCACCACCAACAGTACATCCTTTCTTATGAGTCATACGGGCAACGGCTTGGAAAACAAAATATTCTGGAAAGGATTATATGGTCATGAAGCAGGGAGCATGCAGCTATGGCAACGACTATGTGAGGCCGCAAATATAATTTTGGATATTGGTTCAAATACCGGGCTTTACACTTTAGTTGCAAAATCCGTAAATCCAAGCGCGCGAGTTTATGCATTTGAGCCTCTTAGTCAATTTGCTTCAACATTGAAACACAACGTCAAGCTTAATAACTTCGATATCAAGATCTATGAATATGCTATTTCTGATTTCATAGGAGAAGCTGAGTTTTACTCCCCTAAACCTTATCATGGAAATATATATTCTTCGACATTAAGCACCAGCCATTATCAAAATCATCAAACAAGTACACCACTTGTAAGCTCAGTAAACGTTAAAACGCTCGATGAAATTGTGAAGGAAGAGAGGCTAGAAAACATTGATTTAATCAAGATTGACGCAGAAGGGCATGATCATAATGTTTTAAAGGGCTTCTCTTCATCATTAACTTGGATGTCACCCGATTTCTTGATTGAAATTCAAAACCCTCAAATAGGTGCCGCTATTGAAGAAGTCCTTGCCGGAAAAAACTATGTTTATATCAACATAGATGATTCGCTTAGCAATACATTTCAAAAGTTAGACTTTTTATCACCGGCGATTGGTCGTAATTTCCTAATATGCAAGCAGAGTACATCTAGGAAACTCAAGTTAATTTGAAGTAAATTTGAATGGTTAATAATCCTATTTTTTCCGTTATCATTCCAACGTGTCACCGGAACGACTTATTGATAAAATGCTTAAATTGTTTGGCTCCTGGTGTACAAACTCTTTCTCCCAAACAATACGAAGTCATTGTCACCGATGATGGTTCCAAAACCTCAGCCGAGCAGTTGATCACCGCAAATTATCCGTGGGCTAGATGGGTACCCGGTCCGCGTAAAGGGGCGGCGGCTAATCGAAATGTTGGAGCAAGGCACGCGAAGGGAGAGTGGCTGGCGTTTACCGATGATGATTGTCTGCCCGATTCTGGTTGGTTAGAAGCCTACAGCGAAGCTCTGGCATTATCACCCACTACCCTGGTTTTCGAGGGTAGAACCTATGTGGACCGGCCCAGACGCAGCTTAGCCGAAACGTCACCAGTTAATGAAACCGGTGGGCATCTTTGGTCGTGCAATTTTGCTATCAAGCGACAATTGTTTGAGGCGTTAGGGGGTTTTGATGAACGCTTTCCATATGCAGCAATGGAGGATAAGGATTTAGCGCTTAGAATAGAAAAGCTTGGAAATTTTTCGACTTTTGTAAAAAAAGCGTCTGTTTGTCACCCTTGGAGAGCAACAGGTGGATGGAAACAATTAAGCCATCATAGAAAATCAACGGCAATTTACTTAAATATTCATCCGGAAGAAATAAGAAGTTTGAATGCAGTCTACTTTTTGAGACTTATCTGGCAATTTCTCATCCAGAAATTATTACCAGTGATGAGGCTAGAGTATCCATTGTCTATCACTATCTTTTATCAACTAGCTCACATTTTTCTTACATTCATATTGGTTCTGTTTGTCGGGATGAAACGCAACCTAATAGGGATTTTGGATAATAGATTGTCTTAACACTTATGAAACCATTACGTATATTAACTATAAGCAACTGCCCTCTAGTAGCTAGCCAAGGCTCCGGGTACATTATTACCAATTTTTGTAAAGGGTTGCGGCAGTTGGGACACGAAGTTGATTTGTTTGGGCCTAGGGATTATGAACCTTTGCAGGCGGCGCAAGGCCGGGCTAAAAGCTACCGGCAATCGCTGGGCCTAGTTCCTTTTACACTAAATCAACTACGACGTAACTCTTATGATATAGTTGAATTTTATGGGGCTGAAGCTTGGTTGATCATGACAATTCTAAGCGCTATACCCAATCGTAATTTTTTAATAGTTAGTCACTCTAATGGCTTGGAAACGCAGATGACTGAAGTAATGACCCAATACCGAACAATCTTGAAGGAGTCGCGAAAATGGTATCAGTTCGATCAATCTCGAGTTTTTATTCGTGCCTTCACTCAGGCGGATGGACTAGTTCTCGTTAGCCACAATGATGGTAAATATGCCTTACGACATCAATATGCGACACCGCATCGGCTCCAAGTTATCGAAAATGCTTTGCCCGACAGCTATCTTGGTCTTGAGGTAAGTTTTCAGCGCCCAAAAGTTATTGGTTTTTGCGGGTCCTGGCTCCCACTCAAAGGTATAGCCTTAATGCAGGAAGTTCTACCAAAATTGCTCCGAGAGTTCCCCGAATGGTCGATAAAATTAATTGGCGTAGGCAAAACCTTCCGGGAAGAGACTATTTTTCCCCCAACCTTATGCGAGCGTATCGAGGTCATTCCTTTCGTCAATGATAAAGCGAAACTGCGCCAAATTTATGAGTCATTAGCTATATTAATTGCCCCATCTGTTTATGAAAGCTTTGGCTTAGTCACAACTGAAGCAATGGCCTGTGGTTGTGCTGTCGTGGGTAATAAAACAGGTTATATGGCTCATTTAATACCCCGTGAACAGGTAATGATTATGGAAAATTATTCCTCATCATCCCTCTACCAGGCTCTTAGAGAATTGATACAGGATGAGTCATTGCGTCAAAAGATTGCCTGCCGTGGGTATGAACGAGTACAGTCACTGAAGTGGAGCAGCTCGATTGAATGTCTAGAAAACACCTATCAAAGATGGCTAACAGAATTCAGAAATCATCAACAACGATAATCCAATTTGTTCCCCGTCTTCTACCAGTAATTGATGGTGTCGGCGATTATGCTCTCAATCTAGCTAGACAGCTTCGTGAAGATTTCGATATACATACTCAGTTTATCGTTGGCGATCCAACTTGGAAAGGGGCATCACAGATTGAGGGGTTTCCAATACATCAGATAGAGTATTATTCCGACAGCTCTTTTGTCTCTACTCTAACTAGGCTTGAAGTATCCGTGATATTACTGCACTATGTCGGTTATGGCTATGCTAAGCGAGGCTGCCCTCTCTGGCTCATCAAAGGGTTGCAACAGTGGCAAATTATAAGGCCTCAAGCAAGACTTATAACCATGTTTCACGAAGTTTATGCTGCAGGCCGCCCCCCTTGGACCAGCGCATTTTGGTTGTTTCCCCTACAAAAACAGATCGCCGGGCAATTAGTACAACTCAGCAGACAGGTTTTAACCAGTAAACAGCTATATGCTGAAATCTTATCTCGGTTAAGCCCAAAAACATCTTTTCCTATACCCACATTACCAGTTTTCTCAAATGTTGGAGAGCCGAAATTGACTCTACCGTTAGCGGAACGTGACCCAACTATGGTTGTATTTGGTGGACGTGCGAAACGACGGCAAGTCTATCTGGATGCTTCAAAGGAACTTGATACAGCCTGTCAAAAACTCAATTTAACTAAAATTTTGGATATTGGACCGGCTATTGATTTAGATTTGTCGGACAACTTTCATGTACCTGTTATTAAAATGGGCAAATTACCGGCAGCAGATATAGGTGATTTGTTACAAACATCTCGCGCTGGTTTCTTAGTAAATCGGGCTGACTATCTGGCTAAATCGGGTATATTCGCTGCTTACTGTGCGAATGGGTTACTTCCAGTTGTAGTTCAAAGCAATACGACTATTCCTGTCGATGGTATCGAACCCGAAAAACACTACTGGTCACCTAACGCACAAAATGGACAATCAGGAAAAATGCAGGCTACAAGTGCTCTTCAGGCGATAGCAACCAATGCTTATTGTTGGTATCAAGCTCATAGTTTACCAGAGCAAGCAAAGATGTATTCAAAGTATTTAACAAACCAAGTGGTTGAATAGCGAGAGACAAACTATGACATCAAGTACGATTTTAAGTAACTGGCGTCAAATAGCCGCAGAAGCTAGTCAAGGTATTAGCAGCGGCCCCATATATTCAACCTTTATCAAAACTGTTGATGAAAATAATTTAAGCGGTGATCTACTCGATTTTGGAGCAGGAACCGGTAATTTAGCGCGTCAACTACAAAGGTTAAATCGGTTTAGGTCTATTACCGGGGTTGATATACTGCCCCGTCCCGAAACTATTGACCAAACAGTTCGCTGGATTACTTGGGACCTTAATGAAAAGATAGACTTACCTAATGCTACATTTGATGTCATCGTATCTGCCGAAGTCATAGAACATTTAGAAAATCCACGAGCCATAGCCCGTGAATGGGTTCGTCTCCTTCGACCGGGCGGAACTTTAATATTTAGTACACCGAATAACGAAAGTTGGCGTTCAATTTTGGCTTTACTACTACAAGGACATTTTGTTTACTTTGGAAAGTCAAGTTACCCCGCTCACATCACAGCCCTTCTACGTCAGGATATTCGTTACATCTTACAGGAAGCGGGTTTTTCCCAACCAAAGTTTATCTTTACAAACGTGGGAAGAGTGCCAAAGCTAACCAGGTTCTACTGGCAACAACTTTCAGGGGGATTACTTAAAGGGTCTCGTTATAGTGACAATTTGCTTGCGATTGCTCAAAAACCCATGACCACACCTGCCAATCAGGAAATGAAGTCTACACTATGAAACTTGTCCATTATTTTAATCGACCCGAATATTTATTTCGGCCACATCAAATATACCGCAAAGTATTTCATTCTAAAACAAGCTACACACATCAGTTCAAAAAAGCGTCACTTCCGTGGGGAAGTACGATCAATATTTTCTTGGATCGAGATGATAGAGTAGGTCGGTCAATAATAGCGCACGGGATCTATGATTTAGCACTAACAGAAACTGTCTGGCGTCTCTCTGCTCCGGGAGAAACGGCTGTAGATGTCGGTGCCAATATTGGCTACGTAACAAGTGTTCTGGCCAGACGTGTCTCACTAACAGGCAAAGTTTATTCATTTGAACCAAACCCCGAAGTCTATGAACTATTGCTCAAGAATGTAGAAGGTTGGCGCAAATCCAAAGAGTGGTCTCCTATTCTTACTTACCCAACCGCCCTTTCAAGAAAATCCGGGGCAGGAATGTTACAAGTACCCTTAGGAAATCGAGGGGAAGCCTCACTTATTTCAACAAGAGAAACTGGCAGCCTCAAGGATAATACAAATTGTTGCGTTGCTGTAACGCTGGCAGCCTTGGATGAAATCATTGAAGATTCCAGCCCTATTGGCGTTATGAAGCTAGATGTGGAAGGGCATGAACTCTCTGTTTTACATGGATCAAAACGACTAATAAATGCCGGCCACATTCGTGACATTATTTTTGAAGATCACCAGGGATACCCCAGTCCGGTGACCTGCTTTCTAGAAAAACATGGCTACACTATTTTTCGACTGTGGAAAGGCTTTTGGGGGCCAAAACTAAAATTGCCTCAAAAACAGCTTATACACCCTTGGGAACCCCCTAATTACCTCGCTACACGAGAGGTAGCACGGGCAGTGAGCCTCTTTAATAACGTAGGTTGGTATTCACTTTTCAACCAAGACACACTCACTTATCAAAAAAAATAATAACGCCTTTATTTATGAAAATTCTCTTATCATCCCGACACTTTTATCCAAGTATTGGCGGAAGTGAAACGAATGCCGAGATTCTAGCCCGCGAATTCACATATCTCAACCATAAGGTAAAAGTAGTTACGCAAACTCCGGGTACAAATGTAGATAGTAGTGGTTCTATTTTTCCATTCGAAGTCATTCGACAGCCATCATCTTCAAAACTTCTGAATTTAGTAC
>JAGRBZ010000463.1 GCA_020433805.1 Anaerolineae bacterium | reverse complement strand
GAGGCGAAGGTGGTTACGTTGAGTAGGATTAAGGAGGCTAAGAAGGTAATCAAGTTGTCGTTGTTGACGGAGGCGGAGATGTAAAGAAACATAGGATTGAAGGCGACAAAGGCCATCGCTACCAGGGCGAGGTGAGGATAATTGGGCCACAGACGACGCGCCAGAGCATAGATAGCCAAAATAGTACCAAGGCCGAGCGCGATAGAGAAGAATCGAGCCAGATGAATCGCCAGAGCGGCGCTGTGCCAGGGCCATTGTTCGGCGGCGGTGTGGACAATGATGTTGGCGTTGCCGTCGGGGCTGACCAGGCCGATGTCGGCGTGCGGGTTGCGATAGATCAGCGCCGGTAGGTTGTTGGTGGGGATAGGTGCGGTGAGCAGGGCCGCCAGCGCGTAGTAGAGCGGCGGCTGGCTGCCTTCCTGCTGCCAAAGTTGGGGATTGGCCGGGTCTTGCACCGGCAGTTCGGCCGTGCGAGCCAGATGCCAAACAAAGGGGTAATGCCACAACTCATCCGGCGACTCGAAAAGGGGGTTGGCGATGCTGTAGATAATTGTCAAAAGCGTGAAGCTCACAGCGATGCCAATTGTCCAACGGTGGGTGCGCCACAGGGATGGGGGGTTACTGAAGGTCGGCAAGGCGGCCGGCTACCTCCGGAAGAGTAGTGAGTTCCTCGTACAGCCGTTGAGCGATGTACGCATTACCGGCGGCGGTGTAGTGGCCCGCCGCACCGGGGTATTCGACCTCGCCTTCGGCCAGGAATAGCGCGGGAACGTCCTCAGCAGGCAGGGTGCGGAAATCATCGACCAGATCGATGAAGTTGATGCCCAAATCTTGAGCGGCCAGACTTACTTTTTGCCGCCACTGTTCGGTGTCACCTTGGGAATCGGGTTGGTAATCGCTGAGGGTGGGCAAGTAAACTAACACAAGAATACCATCTCGATCCCGATTGAGCTGCTGCAAATCTTTGAGAATTTCGACATTGACTCGCTCCCACAGCCAGTCATTTTCGGCTAGTTCATTATCTGATTCGGCCTGGGCTGAACTTTCAAACAACTGACTGAGAAGCTCGACGGTTTTGAGCTTCTTAATCGACTCGCTGTTTTGGGTGAGCCAGGGTACGTAAAAGGCGCGTTCCGGCACGGGCACATTATTGACTACCAGCTTATCGTCTTGAACGTCGAGCAGCGGCTTACCGTAGCCCAAAAAGCTGTCGGACCGCATCCGCTCGAAATCGTTGGTGATGAAGGTGAAGAGGTGGATATCGTGGGCCAGAGCCGTGCCATCGCGCCTGTACCACAAATAGGCCTGATCGACACCGTAGCCGCCCTGGCCCATGTTGACGGTTTGCAGCCGATTGTCGAGCATCGCCAACTCCTGACACCACGTATGGTCGTTATCGACGCCGTAGCCGAGCGTAAAAGAATCGCCGGAACAGATGATCCGCACCTTATCGGAGGGAATGGTCGGGGTAAAATCTTCGGCGTTGCGAAAGCCTTGGGCGTTGGTTTCGAGGTGCAGACCGGGGCCGTACATATTTTCGATGTAAACATCGGGCTTGTTGACCCAGCCCAATTCGGGATCGTACTGCGTGTGGGTTCGCTCGGCCACGGGCGGAGTGCCGACCATCGACTGGAAAAAGAGAACGAAGCTGGAGGCCCCCTCGATCAACAGCAGAATGATGGCTATGGTGATGAGGTTGAAAATAATAAACGTTACGAATTTTAGGGTTGTTCGAACCGCTCTTTTCATGCGATGTGTTTAGGATGCGTCCATAAATAACTTACCTGTATTAGGAGATTGGAGACTGGAGATTAGAGATTGGAGATTGTTTAATCTCACATCTCCCAAACCGAAAAGTTAATCGTGGACAGTTTCTTATCATTTAAATTTGTATGTCATAGTAGATATTGAACAGACTCACGGATTATAGTCAGGATGGGGGATAGTTCAAACTGATATTTAGAGAATCAAAACGCCCGCAAGCAAAAGCCCGCGGGCGTTGAGGGAGGCTTTCGTTACGCAGTTGTTACGAGCGTTACGAGCATTCGTAGCGGTCGGGGCGGGTGATAACGCAGTAGGTAGCGGTTGTGCCGCCGCGATTGATGAAGCGGACGTAATATTTGGTATCGCGCTGAATCGGCCCCTGCCAGATGAACTCGGCCGTTTTGTCGTTGCCGTCGCGATTGCCTTGCTTGGTGGCGATGCCAACATTCGGCACTTGATTGGCATCTTTGGGCGGCCAGACCGGAATGTCGTTACCGAGATAGACGATAATTTCTATTTGATCTGAATTTTGAACAAAGGCGATCACGGTGGCTTCCGTCTCTTGATTGGAATTGAAGGTGTACCACTGTTCGCTACCCCCGCCTAATGTTCCCCAGAAGTTGCTACCCCACAGTGTAAAAGCACCTAAACCACCTCCCGCTGGAGGAGGTTGTGTTGCAGTTGGCGGCGGTGATGTGGGCGTAGGCTCCGGCTCGTCGGTAGGCGCGGGTTCCGACGTGTCGTCGTTGTCGGGAGCGGGGGTACTGGAATTCGACTCTTCAACAACTTCCAACTCACGGCCGTTGAGTTGGCCTTCGAGCAATTCGTCGGAGGACCGACGATAAACCTCAACATCGAGCGGATCACCGGGATCGTGGCTGCGCAGCGTATCGCAATATTCGCGCATGGTGCCTTCTTGGGCCAGCACCTGATCTTCCAGCGACATAATGAGATCGCCGCCTTCAATGCGTGCTTGATCAGCTACGGAGCCGGACTGAACCGATTTAACCCAGATGCCTGATAACCCCGTCTCCTCAATTAGAAAAGCCTGGCCGTTGATGCCGATGGCCTGAAAATTTTCTTCCTCACGCAGACGCGAGATGATATCACGTGCCTCATCGCGAACGATAGCCCGATATTGAATGCTGACGCCCTGCTCATTCAGATCGAAATTGGCATAATTAATAGCAACAACCTGGCCGTTCTCCGTTACCAATGGCCCACCGGAGCTGCCGGGATTGATAGTTGCATCGTGTTCGATAACGCCACCAACCGAAGCCCAGTTGGTTTGACCGAATGCTTCTTGTTTTGAGACGATACCTGAGGTCAGTGTAAATTCGGGATCGCCCAACGGATAGCCGGCCGCATAAACCGACAGCCCCGGATAGATATCGCCCTCATACCACTCTAAAGCCGGATAATCATCGCCGTCAATATCGATAACCGCCAGATCCGAGCATTCCGATACACCCACCAGGCGGGCATTACGTGGCCGATCCTCACCGCCGACGTAGACCTTCCAACTGCGACCACCGGTAACAACGTGATTGTTGGTTACTGCCAAACCGCTCTCGTCGATGATAAAGCCTGATCCGGTACCTGATTGGGCATAAACGGTGCCGTCGATATCGGTCAGGCTGGCATCTGTCTCGATTTGGATAGTGGCGTCTTTAACCATACGCATCGTATCGCGCAGTTTTGTCAGAGCGGCCTCGCTGTCCAGCGGTTGCGTCTCTTCACTCGATGGCTCTGATTCCATCGTCTCCGTTGTAACCACTTCCTCTGTTGCTTCCTCAGTCCCGGCTTCGGACTCGGGCGACTCCGCCGGTTCAACGACGGCTGCCGGTTCTTCCGTTGCATCAGAGCCACTGTCTGAAGATGTTAAACCACAGCCTAAAGCCAAGGCAACTAAAAATACCAGTCCATATATAAGCGTTCTTTGTCTTGATGTCATCGATCGTCTCATATCGGCTAGGGCAGCGCCCCAACTAATTCAAAGGTATCAAACAGATGCTGCATATCGCTGCGGCTCAAGTTTAAACCTGTTAAATGAATAGCGACATCTTGCGAGTTGTCTGAACGTACAGCCAGGAAAAGCACGGTACCGTTTGTTGGGCCACATCCCTCGTAAAAGTCCAAGACACCGTTGAACCGATTGTGCTCGTTATACTCTGATCGTTGCACGGGCGAACATTCGGTAATGAGGTCCGAAGGATAGAGCGAGTCTAAAAAACTACCCGGATCGAAGTTGGGGAACAGAGGAAAAACCATCATTTGCATACCGGTATCGTCACTTTGGGTATCTGCCGCAGCCAAAGCGGCGGCAAATTCTACGCCTTCACTATCAGCCACAGGCGTGCCGTTGATATTGGTCCAGGATGCAGGAATCTCAACCTCAAATGCTTTAGAGTTATCAGTCACAACCATATACTCGTCATCGCTGCCGGGGCCGAGAATATTCTCCGAGGTCGAATTGCCGAGGAAAGCTGAATTGTCAAACTCCTCGGTTACTTCTAATTCGCGCCCGTTGAGTTGCCCCTTCAAAATTTGACCATCGGCGATCCGTAGAATCTCAACATTCAGTGTATCGTCCGCATCGTGGCTGCGCAGCGTATCGCAATATTCAAGCATCGTACCCTCGGTGGCCAAGGCGCGGTCTTCCAAACTGGTGATGATATCGCCCCCTTCGATGCGAGCCTCGTCGGCGATGGAACCAGACTGGACCGACTGCACCCAGATGCCGGAAAACTCACCGTCATCGCTTAACAGGGCGCGGCCGTTGACGCCGATAGCCAAATAATCTTCTTCCTCGCGCAGCCGGTTGATGATATCGCGGGCTTCATCTCGGGCAATAGCATAATAGAGGATACTATGGCCTTGCTGCTGGCTATCGAAATTGGCGTAGTTAACGGCAACCACCTGCCCATCTTCTGTAACCAACGGGCCACCCGAATTGCCGGGGTTGATTGTTGCGTCATGCTCAATCACCCCAGCGACCGAGGCCCAACTGGTCTGGCCGTTGGCCTCCTCCTTCGATACAATACCACGGGTCAATGTAAATTCGGGGTCTCCCAAAGGAAAGCCGGCCGCATATATCGGTAATCCGGTAAATATCTCGCCCTCATACCATTCTAGCGTGGGGAAGTCGTCACTACCCTCAATCTGGATAACCGCCAGATCGGAACATTCCGACACGCCCAAAACTTTAGCATTTAACGCTTTGGTGTCGCCCCCTACATAAACTTTCCAACTACGCCCGCCGGTGACAACGTGATTGTTGGTAACGGCAATCCCACTTTTATCGATGATAAAGCCGGTACCGGTACCGGATTGAGAATAGACCGTACCATCGAAATCGGTCATGCTGGCACCCGTTTCAATTTGAATAGTAGCTTCTTTCACCCGCTGCATGGCATCACGCAGGTTTGATGCCGACGATGCGGCTGAGCCGCTATCACCATTACCAGCTTCACTCGTTGGAGCGACCGTTGTTACTACTTCCTCGGTCTCAACCGGTGTGGCTACACCGGACGTTTCCGTCGTTTCGGGTACCGGTTCCTCCCCCCCCATAAAACCATTACAGGCCAGGCTAACGGCTACGAATAGGAACAAAAGCAACTTCATGGTCCGAAATTTATGATGCATTACAATTCTCCTCAAAAAGTTTGATAAAAAATTCACAAAAGCAATTAGCTATACGATGTTTTCAACGTAATTCAACGCAAGCTGTAACCTTCCCGCGAACAAAGCCTGACAGCTTTTCAAGTAAGCCTTAATCCGGCTCAAGTACTCGGATTGCCCTATTTATACTGAGTAGGTATCTCAAAAAACCCGTCAGGTCTAGCCAGTGACCACTTGGGTTATATAGCTGTTTTTTACAAGTGCAATAACAACTTAAGGGGATAAATAATGTTCGTGGAAAAAATTCGTTCCCGTACTTCAGTTGCTGAAGTAAAGTTACTAGTGGAATTGTGGGTCGATAGTTTAATTCGTAAGGTAAAATAACAGGATGAAATAAATGCTCATATGATGTGACAGTACTTTCCTATTATAAAGGCTTCGGAGGGTTTGTCAAGGGGGTAATTTTAGTCTTAGTAGTTGTAATACTTTAGTTATTTAATTTTCGATATTGACTGTTCCAGAGAGGCAAAACGGGCTTCTAAAGCTGACAAACGCGCAAATAGAGCGGCATTCTCAGCCGTCAACGATTTAATCATTTGCTGTTGGTCGCTTATCTGAGTATCTTGGCTCTGGACAACCTGATACAAACCTTGAAGCGCGGCCAGGGTGACACCATCGACATCGATTGTTGTTAGGTAGCGCTCATCTTCGCCGAAGCCGAAGGTGGTGTAAAAATCTTGGGCCATCGGGCCGATGTGACGGATACCGGCATCTTGGCTTTTGTAACTCCAAACGCTCACCGGCAGGCTCATCAACAGTGTTAAAATTTCCTGCTCATTGACCGGCGCAATGTTGGTTTTAGCAGAGCGATCACTCAACGTTTGCCAGGTACCGCTCCCCGGTTCGAGCTGCACTCCGGCCAGGGGTTGGCCGTTCTCGTCGACAGCGGTGACCAGACGCACGCCGCCCGTAGCCCGCACAGCGAATTCGTTGGCGGCATCCGAGGCAAAATCGGCGTCGGTCGAATCGGTCAGCAGCAGCGCGCCGCTG
>JAGRBZ010000462.1 GCA_020433805.1 Anaerolineae bacterium | reverse complement strand
CATCCGGCTTAAGTTCAAGCACCCGCTGCCCAAACGTGCCTGCCTTCTCCTCCGACTCACGGTCGGCTGCCACCTGCTGCACCGACTGCCAGGCCGCATGGGCACGATAGGGAGTGTGCTCGCCCCGACTGATGTTGACAACTTCGTGTCCGGCCTGTACCAGACGCGGCACCAGATACGTGCCAACGTGGCCGGTTCCGCCGATAATGATTACTCGCATAGTTGTTCTCCATTTATGAGTATTTGAGGCGAAGGCTAAGGCTGAGGCGAAGAAATAGCAACTCTCGTCTGCTTGGTAAGCCTCGAAGCATGAAAAAAACCTCTCTTTTTCTTCGCCTTAGCCTTCGCCTCAGCCTTTTTTTACTTCGCTATCCACACCCGCATTTGACCCGGCCCGCGATTGGCCCAGGCATAGTAAGGCACAGCCGTGAGTTTGATAACCTGCTGCGGCAGACTCTCCGCTGTTAGCGGGCGATAAAGGGCCGACTGCCAGCGGCGCATATCCATTACCGTGCCTTGCGCTTCGATGACCACGACCCCTTCCAGCATATCTTCTCGCCATTGGGCGTGCAGCGGAGCGGTGGGGTCGATGCGAACATCCGGTAAATTAACGTCCGCCGGTTGGTCAACCGCTTCCAGGCAGTAGACCAGCGGGCCGCGCTCGATAGCCAGACTGCCGCGAACGGCATCGATGCGAGGGTTAGGTTCGATGAAGCGCGGCTGCATGACCAGCTTCAACTGCACCACATCGCCTGCTTGCCAGGTGCGCCTGGTTTGCGCGTAGCCACCCCGCTGAGCGGATACATCGGTGACGTCATCGCCAACATGGAGCGTGGCCTCGTGGCACCAGCCGGGAATACGCAGCGCCAATTCCCAGGGCGAGCCGTCCGTTTCGGCAATGGTCAGCGTGACCTGGCCATCCCAAGGATAGTCGGTTTCGAGTTGAACCTTAATCGGCTGTTCGTTGTGCAGCGTGGCCTCGATGTTGGTGGCGATATATTGATGAACCTGAAGGCCGGCAGCGTTGGTCGTAGCAACGTAACCGGCCAGCATCGCGATTTGACGCATGACGTTGGGCGGGCAGCAGGCGCAGCCATACCATTCGGGCCGTTCGATGCCGCCCCGGCTCAGCAAGGGATTCACATAAAAGTAGCGCTGGCCGTCAAGAGAGATGCCGCTTAAAAAGCCGTTATAGAGCGAGCGCTCCAGCAGGTCGGCGTAGCGAGCCTCGCCCGTAATCAGCAGCATGCGCCAGTTCCACATCATATTGGCGATGGCCGCACACGTTTCGCAATAGCAGCGGTCGCTCGGTAGTTCGTAGCTCTGGCCGAAGGCCTCGCCTTCGTGGCGCGCGCCGAAGCCGGCGGTGATGTGCATTTTGTGGGCTGTCATATCGTGCCACTGTCGCTGCAAGGTGTCGAGCAAAGCCTGTTCGCCGGTTTCCAGATAAATATCGGCTATCCCGGCGGTGAGATATAACTGCCGCACTGCGTGGCCTTCAACCACATCCGTTTCGCGTACCGGCACGCGGTTTTGATGGTAGTCGTTCTCGAAAGGGGTGCGGCCAATCATCTTGCCGTGGCCGCGCTGGTCGATAAAAAAGCCGGCTAAAGCAAGATAACGCGGCTCGTCCGTTTCGCGGTGCAGCTCCACCAACGCCAGCTCGATTTCCGGGTGGCCCGGCACGGCGTCGCCTTTATCAGGCCCAAAGCGGCCATCGATATGATCGGCAAAGCGACAGGCGATGTCGAGCAGCTTGGTTTGGCCGGTGGCGCGATGGTGGGCCACCGCCGCTTCGATGAGGTGCCCGGCGCAGTAAAGCTCGTGCCCCATCGCCAGCTCCGTCCACTTCTTGTTCGGCTCCATTACCTGAAAGTAAGAGTTGAGGTAGCCGTCCTCTTGCTGAGCCGCCGCCAGCAGGGCAATCGCCTCATCGGCCATAGCCGCCAGTTCGGGGTCGGGTCTGGTGATGAGGCTGTAGCTTACGGCTTCGAGCCACTTGTAAATATCCGAGTCCATAAAGAGCGGTTCCCGATACTGCCCCTCCCCCGTACCGGCGGCCAGCTTCAAATTATTAAAGTTGCCGGACGTCTCCAGCTTACGAAATGCGTGTCGCACACTGGTCTGATGGTTAATGGTCTGCCGACGCAGCCAAAAGCCATCCGTTAACGCTATCTGTTTCAGCGCGATGGTTTTATAGCGGGCGTACGGGCTGTTTGTGGCGTTTACTTCCATAGGAAACTCCTTTGAAAATAGATTTAATAGCGAGGAGCGAAGCATCCCTTCGGCTGCGCTCAGGACAGGCCTCAGATGCGGAGCAGTTTGGCCCAACCCGTTCGCATCTGACGCTTGCGGCTCACTCCGCTACAGGGCAACAATTTTCATTCTCGTTGCTGTTGCGGAGCTTCTGTACCACTCCTTTGAAAATAGTGGGTTAGTTTGTTAGTTGGTTCGTTGGTTGGTTGGTTGCCATCCAACTATCAAACCATCCAACGAACATAAATAAGGCTGAGGCTAAGGCTAAGAAAAAGATAAAGAAAGTGAACTATGTTGTTAAGATGACGGCTGTATACTGATAGTGAAACGCCAAGGCATCAGTTCACAAATTGCCGATTGTACGGCATCCTAATCATAAGGCTTGGTAAAATAAAGCAAGCCTATCGGGCACAACACTATTATAACCGAATATTACTTTGATCCTGAAACAGGAGTACACCATGTCAAGCGACTACAAACTTCACGAATACAACCTGCCCACCGGAGCCGACTACCGCGCCAGAGTTCAACACCAGCAGACACGCAACCTGGACGACGTCATCTTTATCCTGTAAAACCTGTCAGGACTTTAACGTGCGGCCTCATTTTCAAGCCTCAAAATATTTTTATTTCAGCCTGAAATCATTTTTACTTTAGGCTGAAAACATTTTTATTTACGCCTAAAAACAACCGAGTCCAGCCGGTCAAAAGAGGAGTTTCAGCCGATTAAACTACCCCTTTCAGCCGGTCGAAATAGAATTTTGAGCCGGTCAAACTATCTCAATCAGCCGGTCAAAATAAGCGTTTCAGCCGGTTAAACTATCCCGCTGACCCGGTCAAAGGCGAGTGTGCCAGGGGGCAGCCCAACGCTTTACAGTGTGCCATAGGCAAAGGACTTGTACCCAACTGGTTTTATGGGACGCTGATAAACGCAGATAAAGAATAAAAAGAGAAAAAAATCCGCGTGCATCAGCGTAAATCTGCGTCCTATTTAATAGGCCCCTACCTGGAATTTGCCGGTTAACACACAACCACAAAACTGAAGGTTTTTCAGCCTCCCTAAGTATATTCTTATAGAAGAAGCATTCAGCTCCAAGTGCTACGGTATACGGGAAATATCGTAAAGCCAATGGATCAGTCCTAACATCGAGTGAAGTAAGGAGTAAGGAGTAGGGAGTAATCGGTTTTGCCCCTTTACTTCCTGCTCCTTACTCCCTACTCCTCGGTTTAGACTTTTTGGTGGCAGCTTGAGTTAGATTGACTAAAGTCTGCCCTGGGAGGAACCTATGAAAAACAAAATTGTTCAACCGTTTGTGATCGCTATCTGGCCGAGTGTATGCTTGGCCGTACTCTTCTTAACCGCCTGTTCACCGACTGAAATACCGGCTACGCCAACGCCCGTTGCGATTGACGTGATCGCTACTCCGACCGTTTCGACCGCCGCAGCGACGACGGCTCCGGCAACGAGCACCGCTCCGCTAACTACGCCCACACTCCCCCCCACAACGACATCGACCCCAACCACCCCCCCCACTGAAGCCTTGATCCGCCAGGGCGATACCCTGTCATCCGGCTCCCCCACCGCTTCACCGCTGCCCGGTACGCCTTCGGCAGCGACCGGCGTTGTCTGCGTGGTCGGTTCGACCGGCGCTCAGTTGAAAAGTGGGCCGGACGCCAACTACGCTTCGACCGGCACCCTGGCGGCCGGGACGGTGCTCTCGGCCCTCAAAACGTATGATGAGATCGATGACGTGTGGGTGCTGGTTGAAACGCGGCAGCAAGAGACCGGCTGGATTGACGCTGCGGCTGCTTTTTGCCAGGACGGCGTGTCGCGTCTGCCCAAGGCCGAGGGTGTCGACGGACCTGCCCCAACGGCCTCACCTGTAGCCGCCGCCCCCACAGCGGTACCTATAGCCACATCTGCGCCTCTGCCCACGGTAGTGTCTGCACCCACGGAGACGCCTCTGCCCACGGCCAACCCCACCCTGCCCGCCCCGTCTTCGGGCAGTTGGCGCGGCGAATATTATGATAACCTCAGCCTGGAAGGTGAACCGGTTCTGGTCCGCGACGACCCCGCGCTCGACTTTTTCTGGGGGGCCGATAGCCCCGGCCCCAATGTCCCGCCCGATTATTTCTCGGTGCGCTGGACCCGCCCCTTCGAATTCACCGAAGAGGGCGACTATCGCTTTATGGCGGATGTCGATGACGGGGTTAAACTGTATCTGGACGGCTGGCTGATTATCGACGAGTGGAATACCAACCCCTATATGCTTCATACCGGCGCGTTTGGCGACATCAAGCCGGGCATCCATACCCTCATCGTTGAATATTTTGAGGAAACCGGTGACGCACACGCCAAAGTGTGGTTCGAGAAGACGCTGGTCTCTTACGATAAATGGGCGGGTGAATATTATAACAATCCCGACTTTCAGGGGGCACCTTTCCTGGTGCGTGAAGACGAGCATGTCGATTTTGATTGGGACGATGATGAGCCGGTTGACGGTATGAATGCTGACAACTTCTCGGTGCGTTGGCAAAAAACGGTCAAGTTAAAAGAAGGGGATTATGAGTTCCGGGCTACACTGGAAGAAAAAGATCGGGTCAAGATTTATCTCGATAGTTGGCTCGTCTTCGGGGAAGACTCAGACAATGGAGGAACCAGTAGTGGTTCGTTTAATGACGTTGGCGAAGGCAACCATACGATCACTGTGGAATATCAGGACTTTGGTGGTGATGCCCGTGTTGAAGTAGAGTGGGAGCGTCGATGATTGAGCTTGTTACAAGTCACTCAAGGGATTGCTTTGCCTAATGGCTTGCAATAACACAAGTGGTGGTTTTATGGTAAAATAGATAGCGGGGTACTATTTTACGAGAAAGGAACCGTGTTTATGCAAAGAGTTATAGGTGTTACGGAATTACAACGTCGCTTTCGGGCCGTGTTAGATGAAGTTGCTAACAATAAGGTTCAGTATGTACTTACTCGAAGCAGCCGTCCTGAAGCTGTAATTATTTCTTACGAGGAGTTTTTGCGCTGGCAAGCGATGCAGGAACAAGAAATTCTCTCCAACTTTGACCAGTTGACTGAACGAATGGCTCACCAAAATGCCGCGATTGATGAAGCTGATTTAATTGCTGAGATTGAGAGTTCCCGCGACGAACTGACCAAATGATGCGGGCTGTGGTTGATACCAATATCTTTGTGCGGGCGTTAATTATGCCGCATGGCACTGTCGGTCCGGTTTTGCAGCGATTGCGTAATGGTGATTATATCTTGCTCTACAGTCGGCCACTGCTTGAGGAGTTGGTTGATGTGCTCAATCGGCCTCGCATTCGTAACAAATATGGTTTGAGCGAAGAGGACATCGCTATTACGCTGCGTCTGATTTTGCTGCGCGGCGAAATTGTGACGCCCACGGAGACAATCACAGTTTGTCGAGACCCCAAAGATAATAAATTTTTAGAAGTGGCTGTTGCCGGTCAGGCTGATGTTTTGGTTAGCGGTGACGAAGACCTATTGGTATTAGATCCATTTGAAGGCATCCCCATCATCTCCCCATCTCTATTTTTGCTACGTTTGGATGAATAAACTCCTGACAATTAACTCGATGCTGATAGGGCTATTGTTTTATCTTTTACTTTTTTATCAGCTATTATCTACGTTCTCTTATTCTCTTGCCCCCGGCGGCACAATAACCTCCTCAACCGGCTCACCATAGTGATTAAGCGCCGCATCGGCGACGCGGGCGAAGATAGGGGTGGCGACGCTGCCGCCCTGGCCGCCGTTTTCGACCAGGACCGCAATAACGACCGTGCGCTCTTCATTTTCGGCAAAGCCGGCGAACCAGGCGTGGGGTGCTTTATTGTCGGCGACTTCAGCAGTGCCGGTCTTCCCGCCCACGGTTAGGCCCGGTACCGCCGCCTGACTGCCTCGTTCGACCAAAGCAATCATCATTTGGCGGGCTTGCCGGGCTGTTTGCGTCGACATGATATTTCTGCTCCAGATGGCCTGGGGTTCTTTTTGTAAGACAGCGCCTGAGGGGCTGCGTACACTTTTTAGCAGATGCGGTTCAGGCATATCGCCCTCGTTCACAACAGCACTAAACATGAGGGCGATGCTAAGCGGCGAGGCCAGCAGTTCCCCTTGGCCGATGCCCGTGACGGCCCGCAGTAAATTATTCCGCTCCAATGAGTCCAAATTGTTGGCCAGCCGCGCG
>JAGRBZ010000461.1 GCA_020433805.1 Anaerolineae bacterium | reverse complement strand
AAAAGGTGCTCAATACGCATTACGCACTACGCAATAAACAAAAGCTCAAATTATGGCGAAAACTTAGAGACACTAACTAATATCCAATCTCCTAAAGGTATCAAACGATGAAACCTCTTCTAAGAATTTTTGTTGCCGAGCATTGTTCCGGCTGTAAAGAGGCGTTAGACATCGCTCGTAGCATCAAACAAGAATACCCGCACACCTTTACGGTTGAGGTAGTCGACGTTACCCGCTCGCTGGCCGATATTCCGGAAAGCGTTTTCGCTACGCCGACTTATATGCTCAACAACAAGATCGTCTCGCTGGGTAATCCTCGGCTGGAAGATATTGCTCGCTGGGTTCCTGGAGGCATCGCCACACCCGCAAAATCGACAAAGAAAATGCAGTAAAGAGGAGCTACGATGGCCGTTTTAGACACCGACAAAAAACTGTCTTACCTCAAAATGGTCGATATATTTCAGGATCTGTCAAAGGAAGAAATGCAGGAGATGGATCGAACCACAACGATGAGCACCTGTCGCCGAGGAAAAATATTTTACCAGCCGCAAGATGCCAGCGAAGTGTTATTTATCCTCAAAAAAGGGCGGGTTCAACTCTATCGGTTGTCGCCGGATGGTAAAAAGTTGATTATCGGTATGATTGGGCCGGGTTCTGTCTTTGGCGAGATGGCCATTGTCGGCCAAGGTATGCACAACGCTTTTGCCGAAGCAGCGGACAACTGCTTGCTATGCGTCATGAGTCGCAGCGATGTCGAACGCCTCATCCTCAGCAAACCGCCGGTGGCCTTACGGATTATGAATGTAATGGCCGAACGCTTGCGTAAGGCCGAAGAACAGCTAGAAGATATTGCCTTTAAAAGCATTCCGGCCCGATTGGCCTTGCTGCTGCTGCGTCTGCGCGATGAGCAGGGCAGCGATCATATCTATGGCTTCACCCATCAAGACCTGGCCGAAGCAATTGGCACATATCGCGAAACGGCTACCCAAACCCTTAATGAGTTCAAGACCAACCGGCTTATTGAAATCGGTCGCAAGCAGATCGATATTCTGGATGCCGATGGCTTGGAACGACTGACAACAATGTGATTCGTAAGATTATCATTTGTTGGCGCATCAAATTTGAGTAATAATCCTGTCACCATTCAGCAATTGCCCTATATTTGGTCAACCGGAGATGAGGGATATGGAGATTAGTAAAATGTAACGAGGCAATCTCCTAATCTCCCAATCTCTAATCTCCATACCCACTACCGGCTATTTGGGAACTATGTTATAATCCGGCCATCCTGGTGTAACGATGGCGACGATTTTATTTTCAATCATCCTTCCAATTTTTGACCCGTCTCAAACCATTACCGCTGCGTTGGAGAGCCTATCGCCGCAGCACGGTGACTTTGAGGTGATAGTTGCCCAGCGCTATCCGGTTATTGCAACTGGCTTTCCCTTTGAGCAAAAAACGACAGTCGTGACCCAGGCGGGGGTCACAAGAGGATCGCTGCTTAATTGTGGCGTAACCAAGGCGACCGGAGATGTTTTTCTCTTTTTGTGGCCCGGCAGTCGCTTGCCGGACGATGCCCTGCCAGCTATCAAGACCAATTTGAGTCTGCTCCCTCAATCTGTGGGCGGAAATTTTCACGTAACGTATGATGAGCCGTCATTCTTCACGCGAAGGTTAGAGCGGTTGTTGAAAACGTGGCGCTATCAAGGCCGCTACTTCGGCCACAGCGGTATCTTTGTCCGTAGAGAAGCCTTTGAAGCTTTGGGCGGATTTCGCGACGTCGATCTGCTTGAAGATTATGACTTTGCCCAGCGACTGGACAACTATGGGGCTACACTATTTCTCCCGCAACAGATCATCGCGTCGACTAGCCGGTTTCAAAATCGAAAGATACAGGCCACCGTTTCCTGGGCAATCATTTATTCGCTTTACCGGCTTGGCGTTTCTCCTAATCGTTTAGCCAAATTTTATTCCGGGTAAGCTTCTAACCCACATCCCGCGTCAAAACAGCATGCGTTCTTCCCTAAAAAATAGAAATATTTTAGTAGATTGACGGCCACGTTTTTGATATTTATAATCTCATAAACAGAGGTTAGCGTTTGAGGAGAAATCATGACAAATACTGTCCCATCTATTGCTCACGAGCTTGCTTTTCTAACCCACCATACTGATGAAGATGAAGCAACCATCTTAACAAGAGCCTTACATCTTGGTCTCAATCAGCTTTATCTTCAAGCGGTCGAGCAAGCTTTTATTGATGAAAAATTAGCTTATGTGGAGGCCTTAGCAATTTTAGGCCAAGAACGAATCGAAGAAATTGAGTATGCAAAAGAAGCTTTAGCCAAGGATATAGCTCGAGGGCTTGGTCAGTGACCACCTCGGTGTGCGATAGTGGCCCACTAATCCATTTGTGGGAAGTTAAATTGTGGGCAGCTTTTGATACGTTTAACACGCTATACCTCGCTGAACAAGTTGCACAAGAAATAAATCACCATGTTAATTTGTCACATTTTGATACGTTAAAAAAGTGTAACTATCACATTCACTCGGTCTCGAAAAGCCAGATCGAAACGTATGAAGTAAATCGATCAGATAAGCTCAACTTACAACAAGCCGATCTAGCCACCCTTATTTTAGCTTTAGAGCTTGCTCCTGATCTCGTTTTGACAGACGATTTGGCTTTACGAAAAGCTATCGAACAACAAAATTTAACACCAATGGGTAGCGTCGGTATTTTATTAAGAGCCTTCAAAACGAATGTGATCGATGAGCAAACTTTAACCCAAGCAATAGATGATTTGTTTGTGCATAGCACACTATATTTGAGTCCACAATTTAAATCCTATGTAAAAAAACTAATTGCTCAAGCCACCCAACAGGAGTCTTCCAATGGATAAAAACATCACCATCTACGGCGCTTACTGGTGTCCCGATTGTCGTCGCAGCAAACGTTTCTTGAGCGAACAGCAAATCGATTACGACTGGGTCGATATCGAGAAAGATAAAGAAGCGCAAGCCTATGTCGAAGAGATCAACAAGGGTAAACGCATCATCCCCACCATCGTCTTCGATGACGACTCGATTTTGGTCGAGCCTTCTAACGCCGAACTGGCTCAAAAACTGGGCCTGGCAACTACCGATCCGCACGAATTTCACGATGTCACCATCATCGGTGCGGGGCCGGCCGGATTGTCCGCAGCGATTTACGCTGCCCGCGACGGTTTCAGCGTGATGGTCATCGATGAGGGTGCGCTGGGCGGTCAGGCGGCAACTACCGAGGCACTGGAGAATTACCCCGGCTTTCCCGACGGCATCAGCGGCGGCGAGTGGTCACAGCGGGTTGTGGCCCAGGCCAAAAAATTTGGTGTAGAGTTTTTGCAGGCCCAAAGTGTCGTTGGTCTGCGCAGCCAGGATTCAAGTTTATGGATCAAAACCAGCGATGGCAATGAGTACGGCAGTTGCGCTCTACTCATCGCGACCGGAGCCGACTATCGCCGCATGGGCATTGAAGGCGAGGAAGATTTTATCGGTGCCGGAGTTCACTTCTGCTCAACCTGCGATGGGCCGTTTTACAAGGGCAAAGACGTTATGGTCGTCGGCGGCGGCTACAGCGCCACGGAGGAGTCGTTTGCTCTGCTCAACTTTGCCGATAGTGTCGAGATGCTGGTGCGCGGCGATAAACTCAGCGTGTCGCCGCTGCTGGCCGATAAAGTGGCCGGCTCGGATAAGGTTAAAGTGCATTACAACACGGTCGTCACCAAACTGGCCGGCAGCAACGGCAAACTGAGCGATGTCCATGTAACCGACAAAACCAGCGGCGAAGAAAAAGTTTTTCACCCGGACGGCCTCTTCGTTTTCATCGGCCAGCAGCCCAACACCGACTTCCTCAAAGGGAGCGAAGTTTTGCTCAACGACCACGGATTTATCGTTACCGGTCATCAATTAATGCACCACCCAGATTGGCAGCCCGATGGTGATGAAGCTCTCGGCCTGCTGGAGACCAGCGTTCCCGGTGTTTTTGCCGCAGGCGATGTACGAGCCGGATCGACCAAACAAGTGGCCTCGGCTTCGGGCGAAGGCGCGACAGCCGCCCTGCTCATCCGTGAATACATACGGACCCATTAAATTTTCGACGAGAATTTGACAGCGCCCCCTTTGTTTCCTACAATTCGTAGGAAACAAAAGAGAGAAGATACGTATGAGTCAAGAACCCACCATTCAATCCTTCAAGCTCGATGAAAAAGGTTTAACCCACATTTTTGGCGAACTCGAAGCCAAGTTGATGGATGCCGTTTGGGAGTTAGATCAACCCACCGTGCAAGACGTTATCGATCACCTCGGCGGCGACCTCAATTATAAAACGACGATGACCGTAATGAACCGGCTGGTCGATAAAGGCATCTTGGCCCGGCACAAAGTCGGCCGCGCTTTTGTTTATGCCGGTACGGCCTCACGGGAAGAGTTGCTGGCCGGCGTGTTCGATAAAATGGTGCGCGGCATGTTTGGCGAAGATTTTCGACAAATCGCCCTGGCCCAAATGATCGAAACCGCCGAAGAGATCGATGACCAGTTGCTGGACGATATCTCACGCCTGATCGCGCAAAGAAAAAAGAACGGATGACAAAACGACCTGCATTGGCCTATTTCTGGCTGCTTATGGGAATATCCATTGGATTGGTTAGCCTTGGGGCAATATTTAGCCAAGCTACGCTACAAATTTGGCTCAACGCCCTGTGGCAAACCTGCCAAAACGGCTGGAGCAACCTGATGAGTAATCCACCGCTGGCCTGGCAGATGGTCGTTCCGATCACCCTGGTGATTATCCTGGCCCGAACCGTCTGGAGCCTATCGCGACAGTTCCGCGCGACCCGCCGACTGGCCGACCTCTTTTTTCCCTTGCGTAGCACTCCGCCGACTCGCGTCCAGGCCCTTTTGCCGGCCCACCGGCTTACGGCTAACGATATTGTCTTTCTCGATGTAAAAAACGTTCACGCCTTTTGTCTTGGTTTCTGGCGACCCCGTATCTGGCTGACGGCAGGGTTGGTTCATATGCTGACCGACGAAGAACTGGCAGCGGTTTTAGCGCACGAGGTGCGGCATATTCGCCGCCGCGATCCGCTACGACTGCTCATTGGTCGCGCCCTAAAATTCGCTTTCTTCTTTCTACCGCTCATCAAATCTCTGGCCGAAGCCAGCGAACTCCAACAGGAGATCGAGGCTGATCGCTACGCCATTGCCCATATGGGCAGCGACCTACCGCTGCTGTGCGCTCTGCAAAAGCTGCTTAAAAACGGCCACACGCTGGTTATCAGCGAAACGGCTGCCTACACCCCGTTCAACCTGACCGAAGCACGCCTGAAGCAGCTTGTTTACCCCCCGGCTCCACCCGATTGGTCGCGCATGTTTTTGAGCGGGGCGATTAACATCGCTATCCTCGCCGCTTTGAGCAGCACGCTCTACGTAACCTCGTGTATGCAATCGGCGGCGCAGCCTCTTGAGGTAGGCGCGTGTATTGCCGACTCGTTGCAAAGCACCTCTTCTTCGCTGTCTATTCCACACTATGATTGGTAACCGATAGACCAGTAAGCATTGTTAGGTATCTCCCATCTTTAACTAAAAAGGAAAAGACGCTTCTCTATTTTTGTAGAGCAGCATTTCAAATCTACTATGATCGAGATTAGAGCACTAACCTTAGCGGATGAACCGTTCTTGTGGGAAATGCTGTATCAGGCCTTGCATGTTCCGCCTGGTCAACCGCCCTTTCCCCGTAACATTGTGCAACAACCGGAAATTAGCCACTACGTTCAAGGTTGGGGCAAGGCAGATGATATGGGGTTTATCGCCTTAGATGCAGGTAAACCGGTGGGTGCAGCTTGGTTTCGACTTTTAATGGGTGATAATAGAGGCTACGGCTACGTGGACGACACTACCCCGGAACTTACTGTCGCCCTTCTGCCTGAATATCGAGGTCAGGGGATTGGTCGTAAGCTTATTCACCATCTTCTCGAAAAAGCACAATCGTGTTATAAAGCGATCTCTCTTAGCGTTTCACCAGACAATCCGGTCAAGCAATTATATGAAAATCTAGGGTTTGAAGTGGTAGGAAAAAATGGCTCATCGTTGACACTCGTGAAGCGATGGGACAGATGATCCAAAAAGGTCAGTGTAACTCAAGCAATCTGGCAGGAGATGGGGAGATGGGGAGATAAGGAGATTTGTAAGGCCAATCTCTAATCTCCTTATCTCCATTTTTTTATGGCCGTTCGGCCCAGCGTGCCACGTTCTTTAGCACCACCTCCGGCTTCTCAAAGCCATCGACCAACAGTTTGTGGTAAAAGCACTCCTCGACAGAGCGCAGTTTGGTGTCTGGATAGCGAGCGCGATAGGCCTCGACATCCAGCCCGACAGCAGCAGACTTAATCAACGGCTCGAGCAAATCGACCGTGCCGCTGCCTTCATCGAACTGCTCTTTATCGCGCCAGACAAT